>DASTJU010000206.1:0-7898 GCA_035716295.1 Chthoniobacterales bacterium
TTCCTATTCGCTTCGTCGCCGAAGCGAATCCCGACTGGCGATTATTGAGTTGGGGACTCGCCGTCGTCGTCGTCACGATCTCGCTTGCGTTCGTTTATCTCAGCGGCGGCCGCGCTTGGCTGCGGCACTTTGCCTTTCCGATCTCATTTTTTCTGGTGGCCGTGCCGTGGCCGGTCCGGATCGAACAGATTGTCATCCAGGATCTGATGCGAGTTGTAACCGCGATCAACGTAACATTTTTGCAGTTGGCCGGTGTCCCCGCTCTTCAACATGGCAATGTCATCGAGGTCGGCACTGGCTTTATCGGAATCGAAGAAGCCTGCAGCGGTGTCCGCTCGATTCAGGCCACGTTGATGGTTTCGCTTTTTCTCGGCGAACTTTATTCTCTCACAATATCGCGACGCCTTGTTCTGATTGTCATCGGCGCGCTGCTCGCATTCATCTGCAATGTCGTACGAACCGCCATTCTCGTCTGGGCCGGGACAACGAAAGGACCAAGCGCCATTGAAGCGTGGCACGATCCAGCCGGCCTGACCATTTTGGTCGTCTGCTTGTTTGGGCTCTGGATTGCGAGTCTCATTCTGCAACGGCGCGGGAAGCGTCCGTCGATCGCAACATCCACCGGAGATCAGCGTAGATCGATTCATCTCAACTGGGCTCTACTCGGCGCCTTAGCGCTTTGGCTGGTTCTTGCCGAAGGTGCGGTCCAACTTTGGTACCATTCCCATCAAACGCTGACCCGTACGCGCTGGGCAGTGCGTTGGCCGGAATCGGAAAGTAATTACAAACAGGTGCCGATCGGTCCCGCCGCCGAAACGCTTCTTCGTTACAACGAAGGCGGTGGCGCGGCTTGGGAGGGACAGGACGGCCGGCGATGGATGATGTATTTCTTTCGATGGTTGCCGGGCCGGACCGCGGCACGCTTTGTTAAAGTTCATCGCCCCGATATTTGTCTTCCCGCCAGCGGCCGAACCATGGAACGTGACAACGGCCTGCACACGCTCGTGGTAAACGGAGTAAGTCTGCCGGTCCGTTCCTATCGATTCGACGATCGCGGCGTGCCGCTTCACGTTTTCTATTGCTATTGGGATGCGCGTTCCTCCTACGAAAACGTCGCCACCGCCGAATCGGAGGATTGGTCGACCCGCGGCCGCTTGCGAGCTGCGCTGCAAGGCCGGCGAGAAATCGGCGCGCAGATGCTGGAGGTTGTTGTTTGGGGTTATGAGGACGACGCCGAGGCAAGTGAAGCGCTTGCTCGCGAGCTTGGTCAGGTCATTCGAACCAGTTGACCAATCCCCACACCGGGAAAACATTTTAAAATCGCAGCAAGAAGCGGGTGGGCGCAGAATCTCAGCGGTGACAAACTGACGGCATGAATGATTACGAACGAGTCGCAACCGTGATCCGGTTCCTGGATCGACATCATACCGATCAACCCGATCTCAACGAACTGGCGGCCGCCGCCGGCCTCAGTCCGTTTCATTTTCACCGGCTGTTTTCAGCTTGGGCCGGAGTGACGCCGAAGGATTTTTTGCAGTGCCTGACTCTAGAGCATGTGAAACAGCTTTTGCTCGAAGGAAACAATGTTTTCGATGCTGCCCTCAATGCCGGTTTGTCCGGACCCGGCCGCTTACACGATCTTTGTGTGACACTCGAGGCTGCTTCGCCCGGTGAAATGAAAAACGGCGGCGCCGGAATGCAGATCGATTACGGTTTTGCCGGGACCCCATTCGGCGAAGCGCTCATCGCCGAAACAGAACGCGGGATTTGCCACCTTTCCTTTATTCAAGAAGAGGGTCGCGACGCCGTGCGAGATCTCCTGGCCGAGCAATGGCCCAAGGCGAAGTTGCATCGCAGCGATCAGCGCGCCGCGGAATTGGCGAACAAGATTTTCGTGCGGCGACCGCAAAATGAATCGCGTCCTAATTTGCGCGCATTTGTCCGGGGCACGCCTTTCCAACTGCGAGTTTGGCGGGCGTTGTTGAATGTCCCATCCGGCTCGCTCACGAGCTATGGGCGGCTTTCCGCCGCAATCAATCAGCCCGGGGCTGCGCGCGCTGTCGGCAGCGCCGTTGGCGCAAATCCAATTTCTTTTGTTATCCCCTGTCACCGCGTCATCCGCGAGACCGGAGTGCTTGGCAATTACGGCGGCGGTCGGATTCGGAAGCGCGCCATCCTCGGATGGGAACTGTCCCCGCGGGATTCAATCGGAATTAGTGGAACCGATCGAATCCGGGCCACCGCGGCTTAACAACCAACCTAAGATCGACATCTCAGTCGCTGCGAATATCGTAAGCGTGGCTGCTTACGTATGGAGAATTCGCCCTTCGATTATGCCGGATTCCGCCACGAATACATCGGAGGCGGATTACGGCGAGCCGATCTCAATCCCGACCCGATCAAACAGTTTCAGAGCTGGTTCGCCGCCGCCATTAAGGCTGGCATTCCCGACGCCAACGCGATGACTTTGGCCACGTGCGCGGAGAATCAACCGTCTGCCCGGGTCGTGTTGCTCAAGGATTTTGATGAACGCGGTTTTGCTTTTTTCACGAATTACTCCAGCGACAAAGGACGACAGCTTGAGAAAAATCCGAAAGCCGCGCTGCTGATGTACTGGATGGAAGTGGAACGACAAATCCGGGTGGAAGGAAAAGTTGAGAAAACCTCTCGCGAAGAATCCCAGGAATATTTTCACACCCGACCTTTCGGCGCACAGCTCGGCGCCTGGGCCTCTCAGCAAAGCCAGGCAATTGATGCGCGGCGAGTTCTCGACGCACGTCTCGAAGAGATGAAGCAACGTTTCGCTGAAGGGCAGATTCCTCTTCCGCCGCACTGGGGCGGATTTCGCCTTAAACCCGAACGGGTGGAGTTTTGGCAGGGCCGCCCCGATCGCTTGCACGACCGTTTTCGGTACACGTTGCAATCAAAGGGTTCCTGGTCGATAGACCGACTCGCACCTTAAATATCCGACCAGCGCGGCCGTCGGATCAGTTGCGAATTAATTGATGATGGATCCGATCGAAGATGATTTTGTGAATGATGAACCGCTCGGGACGGAGCAAAAGGCCTCAGCGCGAAAACGCCGTGGCCGCCCACCCAGCGTCTTGGAGCCGCGTCCGCGTCGCCGGGAACAAATCCGACGAGGGCGTTCGACCCGCGAACAGACCGAGTTGTTCCTTCGCGAAAATCCGGTGCCGCTGATTCTGGGCGCGCTCGTTGCCGGACTCGCCGTCGGATTGGCGATTCGTTATGCGTCCCGCTCTGATGAAAAAGAAGTGGAAGTGAAAACGCCGCTCGGAAACATCAACTGGAGCGTGCTGTCGCTCCCATTTCTCTGGCCGCTCGTTCGTGGAATGAAAGACAGACTCGAAGACTCGACTGATTCACTCAGAGAAGGCGTGAAAAATATCGATCTCGAGCGCTACACCAAACCGATCCGGAAACGCTGGAAATCCTGGACCGATTAAGTTTTTGTCATTTCGAGCGAAGAGGCCATTCCGGCTCGGACCGAGAAATCTCTTACTGTTTCTGAAGCCCGGGTGCTAATCTCGGCCACGTGCTGCGACTGCTACGTTTGTTTCTAGTCATCTATTGCGCACAAGCCTTGGCCAAAGAACCAACGCAAACTCCCGACGTAGACGCTAAGTTCGTTGGCGCGGTTGGATGCAAATCCTCCAGTTGTCATGGTGGTGCGGGCGAAAAGCGGAGCCAGTACATCACCTGGTCGCAAAAAGATTTTCACACGCGTGCTTACGCGATTTTGCTCGACGCGCGTTCCGCCCGCATCGGCGAGGCGGTTGGTGTCTCGCCCCAGTCGAGCGCGCGGTGCACCGTGTGTCATTCCCCTTTTCAATCTGTTGCTCAGACTCGCCTTACTTCAACTGCGCGTCCGGATGAAGGCGTGTCGTGCGAAAGTTGTCACGGCGCAGCCGAACCGTGGTTGCGGGGCCATACCCGTACCGATTGGACTTATACAACACGCGTCGGCGCCGGCATGCATGACTTGCGAAGTCTGTATGTGCGCGCCAACGCTTGCGTCGCCTGTCATCAAAATGTCGACGCTGACATTTTGAAAGCCGGGCATCCAGAGCTCGTCTTTGAGCTTGATGGTCAATCGGTCAACGAACCTAAACATTGGCGCGACGACGATCCGGCGATTGGACCGCGCAGCTGGCTGACAGGCCAGGCGGTCGCGCTCCGCGAAATAACCTGGGCCCTCATCAAGTCTCCTCCGGATCAGCGATCTCAACTGCTCGATCAAGAAAATGCGTTGGTTTGGTTGCTCGATAAAACCGGTTTCGGAAACGACTTGAGTAAATTCAGCGCATTTCCGGGGATCCAACAGAGCGCTAACGAAATCGCGGAACGTGCGGCAAAATGGAATCCAACCAGCGATTCATTGATGTCGATCTTACAAACGCTTGCGGCCAGCGACTCAGAATTTCAAGCGACGAATGGATCCAAGGAAAATCTCTTTTATCGCGCGCTCCGGGTCACGCTCGCGCTCGAGCGCCTCGCAGCCGCGCTCAATCTCTCCCCAAAAATCGAGAAAGAGTTGAGTGCCTTACGCTCAGACGTCCAGCGACATTACGATTTCGAC
Source organism: Chthoniobacterales bacterium (assembly GCA_035716295.1). Classification (GTDB taxonomy): domain Bacteria; phylum Verrucomicrobiota; class Verrucomicrobiia; order Chthoniobacterales; family UBA10450; genus AV40. The sequence continues at coordinate 4,601 of DASTJU010000206.1, forward strand.
GTGGCCGCGTTCGCCGAACATCTCCGGGCGTTGCGGGCCAAATTGTAGCGGTCGTTTGTAGCAGTTGAAGGGGTGCGTCTCCTCGCGGAAGATGTCGATCTTCGAATGGCCAAAACAAATCGATCCGACCAGCCCGCGTGGCAGCAAAACGCGATCTTCGAGTTTTTCTCGTCGCTCAAGCTTGCCGTCGTGTTGCTGGCTGTGCTCATCGCGGGTGCGATTGTCGGTACACTCTACGAATCGAGTTTCGACGCCAAAGTAGCGCGCACTTACGTCTATGGCGCGCCTTGGTTCAATGCCTGGCTCGTTTTGCTCGGCGCGAATTTGACCGCGTCCGCGCTCTCGCGCTGGCCCTGGAAAAAATATCACACCGCGTTTCTCATCACCCATCTCGGCATCATTACGCTTCTGATTGGCTCGCTCATTGGCCGGATTTTTGGTGTCGAGGGGACGATCACGATTTTTAAAGGCGAGCCGCCGACCAATCGATTGCTGGTCGATCAGCATCAGCTCCGCGTCCACGATATCGATGGAATTATTAAAGGTTATCCGGCGGAATTTTTGCATCATCCGCCAAGTCCGGAGCGTCCAAGAGATCTCGGCAAGCTCGCGAGCGGCGCGCGTTTGCAAATTGTCGATTACGCCCCGGCAATCGAAGGCAAACTGAATCCCAGGCCGCTGAAAGACGGCGGCGCACCGGCTCTGCATTTCAAAATCGAAACGGCGATGATGAATCAGCGCCTCGAAAACTGGTTGCTGGCGGATGATCCGCAGCACGGAACCTTTTCGATGGGACTGGCGAACATCGAATTAAAACGTGGCAGCGCGACTGGATCCCAATTCTCGGGCGTGAATACGAAAAACGAACCGATTGATCTCGAAGAATCGATTTTCGCTTTCAGCAAAGCGCCCGACGAACAGATCGGTCACGTCAACAAAGGCGGCAGCGCCGGCGCGAAAGTTCAACTTGAGTCGCCATCCCGCGATGGCGGGAGAAACAAAGGCCGTGTCCGGATTTCGTTAGGCGGAAAAGAAACAAGTTTTGATGTTGCGGAAAATCTTGGCCGCGAAGTGGAAATTGCGAATTCGCCGTTCGGCCTCAAAATCGACAGTTACTGGGCTGATTTTCGGATCGAGAATGGCAAACCGGGGTCGATCAGCGAGCAACCAAACAATCCGGCGGTCCTGGTTACGATTCGCGGCAAAGGCGTGCCCGCGACGGCACCGGAAGCGAAAAATCCGCACGGCACCGGCGAAATGCCGACGACCGGCGGCCCGCCGACGATGCCGTCGTCGGCTGAAGCAGCGGCGAATCATCTCACATTGTTCGTTTCAAACGACGGTGCGCTCTCCTACGAATTGGTTTCGCGCAAGAACGGCAAATCGTCCGGCAAGATCGACATCAACAAACCGCTCACCACTGGTTGGGCGGATTGGCAGCTCGTGGTGGACAAAACTTTGCCGCACGCAGAGCAATGGATGGATTTCACACCGCAGAAACCGGAATCGACAGCATCAACGTCCGCCGCTGCCGCCGAATTACCCGACGGTGTGCGCGTTCGGATGGAACAAAACGGCGAGACGTTAGAGCAATGGGTCCCAGCCGGCTGGCAAGTAACGGTCCCGACTTCGCCTACTGAAACAATGGTCGCCTACGGCTGGAAAACGCTTCCGCTTCCGATCGGTCTTGAGCTCCTCGACTTCGAAGTAAAACGGAACGAAGGCAACGACGCGCCCGCTGGATTCAAAAGCACTTTGCGCGTGAGTAATGCCGAAGGCGCAAGCGCGACCGGTTCTTGTTGGATGAATCGTCCGTTTAGTTATCCGAGTGGCTGGTTGCGAACTTGGACGGGATTGACCTACAAAATTTCGCAAGCCTCCTGGAACCCGGAAAATCTCGACCAAAGCAGCGTCCAAATTCTGCGCGATCCTGGTTGGCTCTTGAAATGGACCGGATCGCTCCTTGTTGTCGTCGGCGTGTTCATGATGTTTTATCTCCAGCCGTATCGGAAACAAACTGAAGGCGAACCGATCACGCCGACCGGTCCGATACCGGCGAAGCGAACTCAAGAGCTGCATCCGATCGCGCACTGAAAATTACCCTCACCTCAATCCTCTCTCCCTTGAAGGGAGAGGCGGACGCGAAGCGCCAGGTGCGGGTTGAGATTTGACGTTGGGCGTTGAACGTTGAGCGTTGGACGTTTTCTGATGAGACCAATGAAAATCTTTGTGCTGATTCTCACGGCCACACTTTTGGTTGCCTGTTCATCGGACAAAACTCCGGCCTGGGTCCGCGGCGCCTCAAAGATACAAAACAAATGGGGGCATTATAGTGGCTATGTCGAAGCGCGTTGGGAAAACGATGGACGATCAATGACGTTGTTGAGCGAACTTCGGTATACCGATCCACAAGGCCAGGTTTGGATTGCGCCGTCCGGCTCGCAAGTAGACGGCGCATCGATTCCCCGAACGCTCTGGACCTTCATGGGCGGGCCGTTTGAAGGAAAATATCGGAACGCGTCGGTGTTACACGATGTCGCCTACGACCAGAAGACCCGACCGCACGAAGTTTGTGATCGGATGTACTACAACGCGATGCGTTGCAGCGGCGTGAGCGCGGTGGAAGCAGGGACGATGTATTATGCGCTCCGCAAATTCGGTCGCCATTGGAAAGCGCCGAAGGCCGAGCCGATAAAAGTTGGCGACGAGATCGTTGCTCGAGCCGAAGAAGTGCGTCGAGCCACTCCAGTAAATAGCACTGATATCAACACCACGCGTAATTGGATCCGGAACTCAGATCCGAGCCTGCAACAGATCGAGCAACGCGCCGACGCCGAACCGCGTTGACTTAGTCTTTCCCTTTTCCACCTGCCTCATCCGCGCTCGCTGGTTTCGCGGCGCTATCTTTTTCCAAAGCGGCGGCAAGAACTTCATCCGCCACGAATCAGGACCCGCTGCGGCTCGACAATGAGATCGATCTGCGACCGCTCAACGCCGGCAAGATCGACACAAATCCGGATGCACTTCTCGCAGCGATAAGCATTGATCGCCGGCTCCCAAGTATGGGGCGCAAACTGAAACTGCGACCGCGCCAGCTCATAAGTGACGCCCTGCAACGCGCCGTGGAGCCAGCGCAACTTGATGCTGCCGATCGGATCCATTTCAAAAGTGACCTGTCTCTATATGAATTACGCCGAAAACGCCCTCGTCGCGTGCTTCTTTAGAGAAAGCGCAGTGCAAACCGCTCGCCGACACTCAGCTACATGTCGATCTTATGCTGTAGGAGATGCTGTCAGCA
>DASTJU010000207.1:0-3334 GCA_035716295.1 Chthoniobacterales bacterium
AATCAAATCATGCCGGTAAATCTGTTCGCCCCGTTGCGTGGCCAAAAGATCGACATCGTCCTGATATTGCTGGGCCGCAATTTGCGGATCGAGCTCGCCCCGCATGCGCATAATTGATTTTTCGGGCACGCTCGCGGGAACGAACAAAGTCTCGCGCGCCATGCGAAAATTACTCTGCGCGTCGTCCGGCGAAACGCAGCGCTCGTCCCCGAACGTGATCAGGATGCGTTCCCACGGCAGATCACGACCGATCCGCGCGATCTCGGAATAAACCGGCCGCGGAGTATTTCCCCCTGACAGCGCGATCCGGAACTCGTACCGCTCCGCCAGCGCTTTGTGCGCAAGATCGACAATAAAGCTGGCTGCGTCCGCTACGAAGTTTTTCGTCCGAATAACGTCGCCGGCCATGCGCTTAGATCGCGCAGTGCGACTGGCCGCGCTTTTCCAAATAGCGCTGGTGGTATTCTTCTGCCCGCCAGAACTTCGGGGCCGGCTCGATTTGGGTTAAGACCGGTCGATTGAATTTGCCGCTCTCGGATATTTTTTGCTTCGATTTTTCGGCGGCGGCTTTTTGTTCCGGCGAATGATAGAAAATCACGGAACGATATTGCGTGCCTATATCCGGGCCCTGCCGATTTGGCGTCGTTGGATTGTGATTGGACCAGAAAACGTCGAGGATCTGATCGTAGCTTATTTGCGACGGATCGAATTCCAATTGAACAACCTCGGCGTGGCCGGTCTCGTCGCTGCACACATCTTCGTAGGTCGGATTGTCCTTGTTTCCACCCGCATACCCGACCGCGGTCGATGTTACGCCACTTAGTTGGCGGAAAATTTCTTCCACGCCCCAAAAACAACCCGCACCGAACGTCGCTTTCTCCGTCGTCATAAAGTAAATGATGGAACGGCTGTGACCGCCGCGCAAGATGCAGGCTTGCCTTCGGGCGCACCTGCCACAATTGTCGATGTATGCGCGCGCCCACGACCGTCGAGCAAACTCGCGCTCCGATTGTGATTCGTGCCTTGAACAAGTGCGGCGCCGCTCTGGAAAAAATCGGCCTAAGATCGACATCTCTGTCCACTGGCGAATTAATCGAGACCGCAAAGCGGCGCTGTCGGCTCGATGATCTTGGCGAAGGCGACTTTTTCGAGCCGCTTTCTCAGCTGTTGGAATCGTGCCACCGCGAGGCGCGGCTGAACGTGATTGGAAAAATGGCGCTGCGGAGCGACGTGGTGCGGATTTTGTGCAATCGGCTCCTGCTCACGCGCGACCGCCAGCTTTATCCCGAGATCGCACAACAAGAAATCCGCGAACCGTTGTTCATCGTAGGCTTGCCGCGGAGCGGAACAACGCTCCTGCATATGCTGCTCGCCGCCGATCCGGCGCATCGGACGCCACTCACCTGGGAAGTGATGTCGCCTTCACCGCCGAGTTCGAAAGATCGACAACAACGGATTCGCCAGGCGGCCCGAAATCTGGCGGTCTTGCGTTGGCTGGCGCCGACTTTCGAGAGTGTGCATGCCACCGGCGCGGAGCTGCCGCAGGAATGCGTTTCGCTGATGAGCCCGACCTTCATGAGCGACCAGTTCGACACGATGTATAACGTGCCGTCGTATCGCACGTGGTTTTTCAACCAGGATTTGCGACCGGCCTACGAATTTCATCGCCGCTCACTTCAACAATTGCAGTTCCGGCAGTCAGCGGAGCGATGGGTCTTGAAAGCGCCGGCGCACATGTTCGCCGTGCCGGCGTTGTTGTCGATCTATCCGGACGCGCGATTCGTCCAGATTCATCGCGACCCGATTGATGCGGTCGCTTCGGTTTCAAGTCTGGTCACAATTTTGCGGCGCGTCTTCAGCGATGCAGTCGATCCGGTGCAGGTCGGCCGCGATGCGCTGACTTATTGGGCGCAAGCGCTAAAAACTTTCATGCAGACGCGCGATCAGTTGTCGCCACAGCGCGTTTGCGATCTTCGTTACGACGATGTGCGACGCGATCCGATTGCGGCAGCACGGCGCGTTTACCAACATTTTGGCTGGCCGTTCTCGACCAAAATCGAAAAACGGATGGGCGCGACGCTCGCCGAACAAAAGTCACAAACGAACGGCGTCCATCGCTATGACCCAGCGCATTTCAAACTCAACGAAATGAATGGATTTTCCGAGTACTGCGAACGATTCGGTTTTTCGTCTCCTCCTTCACGCGAAGATGACGAACGCGCGGCGGCCGCCGCTTAAGTCTGTCGATCAGCGCTTGACCAGCGTTTGTTGATTTTGACGAGAACTCGCGGACAAGATTGACATCTGTTGCACCCACATCAATTCGCAGGCGCCATTTCCAGTATCGGTGCGACTGAGCGAACTCTTCCAAGAACCAAATCCAGGCGCGGTGGCTTCCACTAAATCGCCGGTCAAATGAACGAGCGTGCCGGCACGCAGCGATTTGCATTGCGCCGCGATTTCCGGCGTCGCCGGAATGACATGGACGTTGGTCGAGTGCGAAATGATTTCCTCTTTTGAAATTGGCGTCGGCAATTTGTATTCGAACCAATAGAAACGCATGCTCTGAGTGATCCGGACCTGATCGAGCACGCTCTGATCGGACATGGGTCCCCATCCAAGCGCAAGATCGACCGGGACAAGCGTCGCTTGCCTGTCCCAGCGATAAATTTTTCGATGGAGAACGCGCGCATCGATCACAAAATGGGCCAGCGGTATGAGTTGAAAATCGCCGCGTTTGATCGGCAAATCGACAGTCGCTGTTTGCTCCGGTTCTGACGGGATCAACACACCGGGCGGATATTCGATCGGCCGATGGAGATAGTTCCAGCCGAGAATCCCAGCAGCGACAACGAGAACGGAGCAAAAAAACCTCACCCGAACCTAATGAGCAGATTCGATGCTTGTGGCAACGTGCCTTACATCACCATGCCGCCATCAACGCACAGCACTTGGCCGGTGATATAACTGGCTTCCGCCGACGCCAGAAATGAAGCGGTGCTAGCGACATCTTCGGGCGTGCCGGTTTTCCCGAGCGGAATCTGGGACTGGATCGTTTTCTTGATTTCCTCCGACAAACCCGCCGTCATGTCGGTCGTGATAAATCCCGGCGCGATCGCGTTGACGGTGATGTTGCGGCTGGCCAATTCGCGCGCGAGCGACTTGGTAAAACCGATCAGGCCGGCTTTGCTCGCGGCATAATTAGTTTGGCCGGCATTACCGATCAAACCGATGACCGAAGTGATATTGATGATGCGGCCGCTGCGCTGTTTGATCATCGCGCGGATGATTGCCTGGGTGAAATTGAACGCGCCGCGCAAATTCGTGTTGATGA
>DASTJU010000208.1:0-6517 GCA_035716295.1 Chthoniobacterales bacterium
CTCGAGGCCCGATTCGTTTTTGAGCGAGATGTCGATTAATGCGACATCCGGCTTGGAGGATTCGAATCCGGCGATCGCCCCGGCCGAATCTTCCGCCTCACCGCAAACGACAAGATCAGCCTGTTGATTAATGAAGTTGGCAAGTCCATCGCGGACGAGAGGATGATCGTCGACAATGAAAACTGGACGCTTGCGCGCTCCGTTGGATGATTTTTGATTCATAAAAGTTCGGGGTTTCAATCAGCAGGCTGCGGTGCGTTTAACTTGCATGTGACAACGGTTCCACCATCCCGGTTGCGTCCGATGGCGAGCTTGCCGCCGATCAAGGAGGCGCCATGGGTCATCAAGCGCAGGCCGAGGCCAGGCGGTTCAGGAAGCTTTTCCGGAAATCCGCGGCCGTCGTCCGAAACAGCCAGTGTCAATTTCTGGCCGTTTCGAGCAAGCTCGATATCGATCTTACTTGCGCCGGCATGCTTGACTGCGTTCATGACCGCTTCCTGGGCAATGTGATAAAGCTGAGTGGCCGTTGTTGAGTCGCCGACGTCGACCGCGTCATCGCCATTGAATGTGCATGGAACTCGAAATCGCTCGGTAATGTTGGCGGCCAAACCGTAGAGCGCGACATCCAATCCATCAGCCTCAAGTTCCGGCGAAAAGAAACCGCGCGCGAGGTTCCGGGTAAGATCGATTCCTTCCTCGATGTAATGGACAACCTTGTCGGCCTCTGCGACCTCGCTTGCCGAACGATCAGCCAGTTTTTCGCGAAGGACCTGCGCCGCCAGCGCCGTCCCGGTCAAATGCTGGCCGAGACTGTCGTGTAAATTTTGACCGAGCCGCCGGCGCTCGCGGTCAGCCACTTCAGCAATCTCCTGATCGAGCCGTTCGCGCTCTGCCATTTCGCGTTTGAGCGCTGCCGTGCGATCACGCACGCGCTGATCGAGTTCGTTCAAGAGGGTACGCAATTTTGAAAGCAGACTGGTAAAGACGGCGTAGGATCCAAACGCCATGCCGATATTCCACAGTCCAACTGTGGGGACGCCCGCCACAACATCGGAGACCACCCACGCGACAATGCTCAGAACAGAAAACGTCAGGCCTGACCAAAAATTGCCAAACCATGTCCCAATCCCAATCGGAACAAGATAAAAGAGCAAAAACGTTTGTTCGTAACCGGTGAGGTAATCGAGGTATCCAAGGCCGGCGGTGATGAGCAGGCAAACCGCTGCGAGCGCGGTCGGTGATGTCGTTAGCCAATTTCGCCAGCGCAATCCAGTCATGTTCGAGGACGATCCAAATGCGTTTGGGGCAATATAGGCCAGCGTCCGCATTACTTCATTGAACCCGATCCAGTGAAAACGTTCACAATATTTTCCTGTCGGACTTTGTATGACACGTGATTTTGGGAGGCACGTTCGCGAACTAGACCTAACCTTGCCGACGAAGCCTCCGCGTCGTATCTTCGGCCTACGGGGGCGCACTGGTTTCGACTCATCGTTGGAAGCACAGGCGGCATGTCGAGGATGGTTCGTTGGCCTCGTTAAAAACCGAGCCAAAACAAATAAACGCAGATCACCAAGATCTCGCTCTCGCGGCTTAATTGACCGTGACGTTTGGAGTTGGACGCCTGCTACGGCGCCAAACGTGGACAGCAGGCTAATCGGACGGCGGAGCGACCGCGCCGGACGGTGAAGGAATTTCGTGGATGCTCGGAAGTCGGCAGCGTGCCGGTGCAACGTCGGCTTCTTAAAAATCTCACCGGCTAAACATGTAGATGTTTGCGTGGATAGCGACGAGGACAGGGGTTCAACTCCCCTCGCCTCCACTCCGTAAACACAGTGAAGGGCGGGCAGTTTTTTGCGACTTTCTCACTCCATCGGTGTGTAATTTTCTTGCCGGGGCGAAAAATAAAGCTTCACATCGGGGGGTCGCTGATGTTATAAAAACTATAAGTCCCATAAACACAATCACTCGCCCGTTTCATGAATTATCGCCTCTTCGGTAAAGTTTTTTATCACTCCGCCATCCTCCTCGCTTGCGTAACCCTCAGTTGTCGGCCCCAGCAAGCGGTCATTCTCTCCCCCGGCGATACTGATCTGGTTGTCTTGAATGGATGCGTCGTTTCAGCCTGCAATTATCTGGCGGTGGTTAAGACCCAGCACGCGCTCGACAAGAACTTTTGGGCAAAAATTCTCCTCGTCCGCTACAACGATCATCCCGCCGGCCATGCTTATTGCGTTTGGGAAACCGACGGCACCATTTACGGCTACGACCGGAACGCCGGTTCGTTTCCGATCCCGGTTTACACTCAAGACGCGCGCTCCATTGCCATAGTTCTGGCTCAGGAATTGGGCAAGGTCATGAACGAGTCGTTATCAGTCGATCGCGCGGAGTTCGTCGAATCACAGCACGCCGACCTCTACAAATTCTAACGGCGAGCAACTGAAACTCGGTGGCACACACGATTCAGATGTGTGCGGAAACTCAGGGTTTGTCACTCCAGTTTTTCTTCTGGAACGACACGCGTCCGGATCCATGTTCGAACGCCTCAAAGTCTTCCGGGTTTTGCTGGTAATATTTTTGATGGTGATCCTCGGCCGGATAAAATTTCATCGCCGGCAAAATCTCGGTCACGATCGGTTTTTTAAATTTGCCGGACTGACCCAGTTTTTCCTTCGACATTTCCGCGATCCTTTTTTCCTCATCGCTTCCGTAAAAAATTGCGGCGCGATAACTGGGACCGATATCTGTGAATTGACCGTTGGACTGAGTCGGATCGATTTGCTTCCAATAGATATCGAGCAACTGGTCGTAGGAAATTTTTGCCGGATCGTAAGCGATCTGGATCGATTCCCGGTAGTTTGTCTTTTCTGAGCCGACCAGTTCGTAGTTTGGATTCGGCTCAGTCCCTCCACAGTAACCCACCGTGGTCTTGATCACGCCCGGCGCCTTGTCGAATGCGGGCTGAATGCACCAGAAACAACCACCCGCAAAAACGGCGGTTCTTGTCGGCGCGAATGAGTCTGCAGCCGGCGAAGGATCGACAACGATGGCCAGGCACGCCCCGACCAGGAGATGAACCAATTTCATATTGTCGATCTTAGACAGCATTTGCGCATGCTCGTTGCGATTTAACCCGGCTTTTTATCTTGCCAGCGACCGGTGCGAACTGCCATAAGCCTACCTCTTCAACCAATAGGAGGTTTCGCAATGGTTAAAACACTTGGAATGCTTTTTGGTATTGTCTTTTTGGCGGTTGGCGTCCTCGGGTTCGTTCCCGGGGTGACGACGACCGGCCCGGATGGGATGCCGATGCTGCTTGGAATCTTCATGGTTAATACCGTGCACAGCATTGTGCATATCGCCTCGGGCGCAGTCTTCCTGATCGCTTCAATGTCAGGCGCAGGAGCCGCTCGTTTGTGGTTCCAATTATTCGGAATCATCTATGCCATCGTCGCCGTCCTCGGGTTCATGACTCCGAACGGTATGTTGCTCGGGATGATTTCGAACAACCCCGCCGACACTTACCTGCACGTTGGGCTCGCGGCCGCGATGTTGCTGATCGGTTTCGCGATACCGAAACAAGCAGCAGCCGCTTAATTGTCCCGCCAGTAGAGTTTGAGCCGTTACGAGGTTGAATCGCTTCGCAACGGCTGCATTTTTATCCCGTGATCGAACTGATCCCGGAGACATACGTCGCGCCTCTCGACCTGCTGGCAATCTTTGGGCGCGTCGCCCCGCTGCAGGTCGATCTTGGCTGCGGCGACGGCTCGTTCTTGTGCGAACTGGCGCAACTTCATCCGGATAAAGATTTTCTCGGCATTGATCGATTGGTCGGGCGGGTTGCAAAGGCATGCCGCAAAGCGGCCGCAGTAGAAAACGTCCGCATACTAAATGTCGAAAGTTCTTATGCTGTTGGTTACTTGCTCCCCGAGGGATCGGTCGAAACATTTTATTTGCTGTTTCCCGATCCCTGGCCAAAACGCCGTCACCATCGCCGCCGCATCGTCACGCCGGACTTTCTCGATTCAATTCACCGCGCGCTCGAGGACGGCGGTTCTCTCCGCGTCGCAACTGATCAATTGGATTATTTCGAGCAGATTTGCGGGATTGCTCGGGATCATTCCCGATTTGCGATGGTCGATGTTGAAGATGCAGATCTTCCGTTATCGAAATTCGAACGGCGATTTAACGCGGCTGGGGCGCCGATTTATCGATTGGCGCTGCAAAAAATCTCGCCGGTAAGATAAGACCGCGCCTGCCACTCGCTCTCGCCGAACTCAAGCTCCACTGCGCCGGTGTCATCCTGGCGAAAGAGTTTGATCCCATGCGCTTGGACCCGCCGCGCCCATTCATCCGGGATTCGCTCCTGTTGTGGAAAATTACGCGACGTCGCTACAACTAATCGCGGTTGCACCGCGTCGAAAAAATCCTCCGATCCGGAACTGCCCGAATGGTGCTGTCCTTTGATCAAAATATCGCTGCGCAAATCAACTCGCGACCCGATCAACGATTTTTCCGTCGCGTCACCGCTATCGGACATGAATAGAATCTTTGTATCTTTGACCGACAGCTGAACAACCAAAGCTTGATCGTCGGCTGTAGTCGCAGTGAAGTCCGCTGGTGGAAACAAAATTCGTCCGGTCACGTTGAATGAAATGTGAAAATCCTCACCCGTTTTCAAATTGAGAAGATTCGCTCGAAGACCTGGAAACATTTCACGGAGCCGTCGGTGGACGGTTGAACGGTCGGCCGCCGGATTGTCGATCAAAACCGTCGGAACCAAATCGTGCAACAGACTCTCCGTGCCGCCGATGTGGAGCGAATCGCCGTGAGTCAGGAAGAGCCCGTTGATTCGATTGACTCCCGCCGAATGCAAATACGGCCGAAGCACGCGCTCGTAATCACGGTCGCTCCCGCAATCGAAAAGCCACTCCGCACCCGGGCCGTGAATATGAACGGCCGCACCCGCGCCGACATCCAGCACGGTGATCTTCGCGCGCAGTTTTTTCGGCCAGTGCGGCTCGGCGACGTAGTAGTGGCTGCCGGGCAGTTGCGCGAACCATTGGACAAATGCAATCACCGCGCTCGCGAGTGACCAGTTCGCATTGTTGAAAATAAGGGACACGCCCGAAGCGATCGGCGCCACCAACAACGACAACAGCGCGATCGCTAAAATGAAAAACGCGATCGGCACCACCACGAGGTTCGCGAAGAGCGAGCTTGGCGTGACCAGATGAAAATACCAATAGATCAGCGGCAACGAACCGAGCCACGCCGCCAACGAAACCGAACCACCGCGGCAAATCCATTCGTAGCCGATTCCAATTAGTCGGCGCAAACGACCGACCAGTCGTCGCGGCAGGAATGAATCGGGCGCACCAAACGGTCTAAGCCAGCCGGAAAGCGGATCGGCCAATAGAATAATTCCGCCTACCACCGCGAATGACAGTTGAAATCCAGTCGAGAAAAATTCGTTCGTGTCCCACGAAAGAAGAAAAAACGCGGCCGCGGCCAGACTGTTGAGCGCAAAAACTTTTCGCTCGAAGAAAAACCCGCCGAGCAGAATGGAACTCATCACCGCAGCGCGGATGCTTGAAACGTGAAGGCCGGTAATGGCGGCGTAAAAAAGTAAAAGCGGAATAATCAGCGCTGTTGCCGATTTTCGGGAAAACCGAGCCACCATCGCCAGGATCCACAAAAGCCGCGCCACAATTCCAACGTGCAAACCGGCAACCGCGAAAAGATGAAGCGTCCCTGTTTGTTGAAATGGCTCTTCGATGTCTTCCGTCGTTTGATGGCGCAGTCCGAGAACAATGCCGCTCAGAAAATTTTGCACCGGCGGTGAGTCATCCAGACCGCGACAAATCGCGCTTTGCATCCAAGCGCGCGATCTTTGCGCCGCGCGAAGGACCGGATTTCCGGCGCCGCGTTTCAACAACACGCCGTCTTCCGGATAGCGAACAAAGAGACTTCGCCGCACATCCTGGCGTGCGAGATAGGAACGCATATCGAACTCACCCGGATTGCGCGGTGGCTCGATCGGCTCGGTGATCCCGAAAAGTTTTAATTCATCGCCGAATTCGGGATTGCCGCGCCAGCGGGCGAGCAACGTCGCGTGAGTCGGCCTCGTTTTACCTTCGAACTCGATCGATTCGAGTTTGAACAGGAACGTGGCGAATCCGTTCGGCGCCACTTTTGGCTCCGACATCGCGAACCCAACGGCGTTCACAACCCGCGGCCGCTCGCTCAGATCCATTGCCAGTCGCAATCCGGCGGTATCGCCGGTTCGAAAATCGTGGAGTAAAAAGAAACCGGCGCCGACCAGGAAGTATGTCGATGTAACGTTCGGCCAGCGGAAAAGTAAGATGGCCAGTAGCGCAAAGGCGATCGCGGCGAGCCACCATCGAGACGCTACAATTGGAAAAAAATCTGCAACGATAATTCCAAGCGCCGCCATCAACGCCAGACCGACAAATGGTTGTCGCGCTGTATTCATCGCAGGGGAGAACTCGTCCGT
>DASTJU010000209.1:0-5574 GCA_035716295.1 Chthoniobacterales bacterium
AAATAAAGTTAAACAATCTCAACCGGACACTTCGGAAGCGCTTGCATGAAGGCGCGGCCATAAGGTTTGGTCACGATCCGATTATCCAGAATCACGACGATGCCGTGGTCGGTTTTGGTTCGGATCAATCGCCCCACGCCTTGTCGAAGTTTCAGAATCGCTTCCGGCAATGAATATTCGGTGAACGCATCCCCGCCGCGTTCCTGAACGAGCTCGAGCTTGGCTTCGATCAGCGGCGTATCCGGAACCGCGAACGGTAATCGGGTGATGATCACGTTGGAAAGCGCTTCGCCCGGAACATCGACGCCGCCCCAAAAGCTGTCGGTGCCAAAAAGGACACTCCGCGGTGTGGTCTTGAATTGCTCGAGCAATTTGCTCCGCGGCGCGCCCCCGCCTTGCACCAGAAGATTCATTTTGTTCTTCGCAAAAAATTTCTGCATTTCACCGGCCACTTGCTGCATGTCGCGGTAGCTGGTGAAAAGGACAAAGGCGCTCCCGTCGGTTTTTTCGACGAAGTGCGCGATCCAGCGCTCCAGCTCTTTCTGATAAGTGGCGTCGCGCGGGTCGGGCATCTTCTTTATCACGAAGATCTTCATCTGCTTCTGGAAATCGAACGGGCTGCCGAGTTGAAGCGGTTCGGCTTCAGTCGCGCCGATGCGATCGCGAAAATAAGCGAGGTCGTCACGCCCGACCGCGAGCGTCGCGCTGGTCATGACGGAAGAGCTGTTGTCCCGGAAAATCATCCGTCGCAGCACGGGCGCGAGATCGATCGGCGCCGCGTTGAGCGAAAGAAATTGCGCCGTCTTTCCGGTGCGCTCGACCCAGTAAACATGTTGGGGCGCGCTTTGCTCGAGGAAAATCGCGATCCCTTCACGGGCATCGCGAATACGACTCGCGAATTCCTGGAGCTCGGCTTTCAGAATTTCGTCATCGGCCTGTTTCGTTACTTCGGCGATGCGCGCCTGGAGAGCGACGAGGCGACCAGTGATCGTGTCCGGGACAAGATCGACATCGCGCACGCGAAACTCGCGGCCCTTGCGAAAATCGGATTTCGATTCGACGTCGTCGAAGAATTTCTCCAGATCGTCGACTAACTCGGCGGCGAGCCGGACGCCGGCGGCGTCGCGCATGACGGTGAAGAGTCCCTTCCGGGTCCGCGAATTGTAGAGCCGCTGGATGGTCGATCTTAATCCGTATTGCGAAACACCGACCCCGATCTGCTTGGACGCGACTTGTTCGACGGTGTGGGCTTCGTCGAAAATGATGAAGTCGTTTGGAAAAAGAAAACCGCTCTCGCGTTCTTCCTGTTCGGCCGGGCTGCCGAGCAGCATGAAGAGCAAAGTGTGATTGAGCACAATCAGGTCGGCCGCGAGCAAACGCTTCCGGGCCTGCTGATAGAAACAGCGCGGATTCTGGCCGCAGGTTTTTTGGGTACAGATGTGCGCTTCGCTGCAAACTTGTGCCCAAACTTTCGGATCGGGCTCGATCGACAAATCGCTGAGCGAACCGTCGCGGGTCGTGCTCGCCCATTCCGCGATGCGAGTCAGCTCGGTCTCTTCAGGCCCGGTAAACAACTCCTTCGAGCTTTGGAACGCGCGCTCGAGCCGGCGCGGGCAAAGATAATTTTGCCGGCCTTTCATCAGCGCCGCCTCAAACTCAACCGGCAAAGTTTTTTTCAGGATCGGAATGTCTTTGTGGAGCAACTGTTCCTGAAGATTGATGGTGTGGGTCGAAATGATCGCCTTCTTGTGCTGTTCGAGCGCGAACAAGATCGACGGAACGAGATAAGCGAGCGATTTGCCGACGCCGGTGCCAGCCTCGACCACCAGATGTCGATCCTCTTCCAGCGCCCGTGCCACCGCCACCGCCATTTCCTGTTGCTGCGGACGAAATTCGAAATTTTTCGCCTTTGAGAGGAGGCCGTCTTCGGAAAAGATCGTCCGAACCCGTTCGACAAAGTCCGTTCCGAGGGAATCTTTGAGCGCGATCATCGAAATTTGATTTAATCTACTCCGTGAGACTGCTCGACCGCTACGTCATTCGCAATTTTTTGCAGACTTACTCTTACTGCATCGCCGGCTTTCTCTCCATCTGGCTCATTTTTGATGTCAGCGATAATATTTCGACCTTTATCGACCAACATTTCGGGTTCGCGCTGACCGCTCGCTATTATGCCACCCAAGTGCCGGAGGTGTTTGTCATTCTGCTGCCGGTCTCGCTCTTGCTCGCGCTTCTTTTTTCGCTCGGCCGAATGTCGCGCGCGAACGAAATCGTTTCAATGCTGACCGCAGGCGTCAGCATTCCGCGGGTGCTTGCGCCATTGATCGGCATGGGTCTGCTTACAGTCGCGGCCAGCTTCGCGCTCAACTATTCGCTTGCTCCGCATGCAGAGATGGCCAAGAAAAATTTCGTCGCGACCGCGCGTTCTCATGAATTCACGGTGCAAGGCCAGATCTTTCGCAATCGGACGGACGATCGCACCTGGTTCATCCAAAGTTTTCGGCCTGGCCACGATGTTTTCAATCACGTGCAAGTGCTGCAACAAGACGAGCGCGATAATATCGTCGCAAGTTATCTGACTCCGCGCGCGACTTATCATCCCGACACAAAAACATGGGAACTCGAGCAGGTAAAAGTCGTTCACTACGACGAAGCCGGAAACATTACCGACGAAAAAATGTTTCCGTCGCTCAAGATCGAGCATTGGAGCGAAACGCCGTTCCGCCTCGGTAGCGCCAATGCGCACGCCGAATACTTGAGCCTGCCCGAGCTGCGGCAGTATCTTTATTTCAATTCTGATTTCCCGCCCACACTGCTGGCGCCGTTTCGCACCCACTTGCAATATCGGCTGGCTCTACCTTGGACCTGTTTAGTTGTGGTTTTCATCGCGGCACCGCTCGGCATCGGGTACTCGCGCCGCGGAGTTTTGGGAAGCGTAGCCGCGGCAGTCATTCTCGTCTTTCTCTATGAATTCATGCGCCATCTCTTTTTGGCGCTGGGTGTCGGCGATCATATCTCGCCAGCCCTTGGTGCCTGGACGCCGAATCTTATTTTCGCCGTGATCGGCCTTTACCTGCTTTACCTGCGCGCGACCAATCGGGAAGGGCTGCGCTTTCAACTGGCCGGCGCGCGGCGTATATTCGCCCGATGAATCCGTTGCCGAACGATTGGGCAATCAAGCATCGCGCCGATGCGTGCGCCGCGACCCAACGGCCCTTTGAAGCAGGGGAATATTTTTACACTTTGCTCTTTCGCGATACGGATGGTTTTCGCCGGGAAGATTTAAGTGAGGAAGCCTGGAAGAACCGGAATGAAAACATCCAGCCGTTTTCATTTTGGAAAACCCGTTATGAGCCTGTGCCGGAATCAGCGCCCGAGCCATTGGGGAAAGAAAACGCCGAGCAATTGTTCCGTAGATTGATTGCGTCGGAAAAGCCGCCGGCCAATGCCTGTTACGTCTTGGCGGCGATGCTCGAGCGGAAACGCGTCTTGAAACAGATCAAGACCGAGAGCGCCGAGAAGGGCCGCCTCTTAATATATGAGCACGGCGCCACCGGGGACGTGTTTATCGTGCCCGACCCGGGTTTACGTCTCGACGAGCTCGAGAACGTGCAAGACGAAGTCGCGCAATTATTGCGGAGCGCCGCGTAGTCCGGGCCGGACTGGCCTTTAACAGAGGCAGGCAAATCGAAGTTATGGCACAATGTTACTCATGAACCGAGCGCTGCCCTGGTTTCGAAACAGTTTCCCGCTTTATCTCGCGCCGATGGCGGGTGTGTCGGACAAAATTTTTCGCCAGCTCTGCAAAGAACACGGCGCGGACGTTCTCACCACCGAGTTTGTATCGGCGGAAGGAATTTTTCGCCGGAATGAGCGCACCCGGGAATATCTCGATTTCGACGAGATCGAACGCCCAATCGGCGTTCAACTTTTCGGCGCTAACGCGGAGCACATGGCGGAAGCGGCTAAACAAGTTGTGGATTGGGTGCAACCAGACTTCGTCGATCTAAACTTTGGCTGTCCCGTTAACAAAGTGGTTTCCAAAAACGGCGGCTCGGCGCTCCTGAAAGATTGTCCGACGCTCGCGAGTGTCGCAAACGCGGTCGTTCGCGCGATTGCACCGTTACCAGCGACCGCGAAAATCCGGATCGGGTGGGACGCAGACTCAGTGAACGCAGTTCGGGTCGCGAAAATTCTGGCGGATGCTGGGATCGCGGCGTTGACCGTGCACGGTCGAACGCGCGCGCAAGGTTATTCCGGCGCGGCCGATTGGAACGTGATTGGCGAAGTAGCGGCCGCAGTATCGATTCCGGTGATCGGTAATGGCGATCTCGGGAGCGCGGCCGATGTTGCGAAGCGTCGCCGCGAAACCGGAATTGCCGGCGCGATGATCGGCCGCGCGGCGATGAGTGCGCCGTGGATTTTTCGCGAAACGAAAACGTACCTCGCCACCGGTGAGATTGTCGATCCACCGACCTTAGACGAGCGCTGGAAATTAACTTTGCGGCATTGCGAAATGATGGTTTCCGAATGGGGCGCGGAAGAACCAGCCATTCGATCGATGCGAGCGCGATTAATGGCTTATTCGAAATCGATGCCGGAAGCGAAACGGTTGCGCGAAAAATTTTCGCAGGTCTCAACCCTTGCCGAAATTCAGACGATCGCGGATGAAAACATTTCTCAAAGCGAAACTGTAGGGGAAGCTGCCAGCTTCCCTGATCGCCGCGAAGCTAACAGCTTCGCCTACAGCAAATGAGCACTGACGCAGCGACACCTAATTACAAGATCGGCAACGAGCGCCTGATCCAGGTCACGGACAGGGCGGCAAATAAACTGGCATCGTTGCTCGAGCAAAAGGGAAATCCAAACGGCGCGTTGCGGCTCGCCGTGGTCGGCGGCGGTTGCTCCGGTTTGCAATACGCGATGGATTTGGTCGATGGACCAAAAGAGCGCGACATTCTCGTTCCGACCTCGAGCGTTCGCATCGTGGTCGATCCGAAAAGCGCGCTCTTTGTTAGCGGCTCAGTCCTCGATTACAGCGAGGACCTGCAAAAAGGCGGATTCAAAGTCACCAACCCGAATGCGGTCGCGCACTGTTCGTGCGGCGAAAGCTTCGCGGTGTGACTTCTCGTCCGCCTTTTTAAGTTTACCGTGCGCTTACGGGGTCGCAGAAGGCGAAGCGGAAGGAGAAGCTGATTCTTCAGCTGCGGCCTTCTTCTTCGTGGTGGTCTTCTTCGTGGCCGACGCAGCTGGCGACGCTTCGGTCGAAGCCGCAGTCTTCTTCGTCGTCGTGGTCTTCTTGGCCGAAGTCGACGTTGCGTGGGTCGTCGTTGCGCCGGTGGATGTTGCCGACTCTTCCTTCTTCTGCGATTGGCAGCCCAGGAAGGCGGTGAGCATCAGCACGGTGATCAAAGACAAAACAGGTGTTTTCATAGGATTGGTTAAGCTTAACGAAGGTCGAGAATGTCGATCCTAGCGGCCTAGGGCAAGCATTTAAATCGCCCCTTTTTCCTTCCTAAGTTCCGCCTTTTCCTGTCTAATTTCGGCCATGAGCACTCGCATTCTTTTGGCCGG
>DASTJU010000210.1:0-2549 GCA_035716295.1 Chthoniobacterales bacterium
AAGTTTTTCGTCCAGGCTCGTAATGAAGTGATCCAGCACCTCAAAGCACGATCCTCGAGCGTTGCTACAAAATTTAGCATTATCCAGATAATGAAACCGGCCGTACCCCTCGGCAATATTCGCAGTCGTCGAACGGGCCGCCCGCAAGAACTGGTCGCCTAAACGGTATTGCTCGTGCTTCGGCAACTTAGGGACAACCTGCTGCGCCACAAACAGTCTCAGATTCCTGCAATGTTTCCAGCAATCCAATTCTTCAAATGTTCTGATGGGGGTAATCTTTTTCATACCTCAATCGTATCAGACGTGGCTAACTATCAACCATTCGCGAATAACGATTAACGAATAACGATTAACCCTGTGAGTCAGACCGAACAGATCCTCGGCGTAAACTTTTTCAACGGCACGGTTGATGAAGCGGTCGACGCGATGTGCGCGAATGGCGGTCTGCTCGTAGTGCCCGCGGCGCCGGCGCTGGTGAAACTGAGCGAAGACGAAGACTACCGGCGCGCGCTCACGTCCGCCGACATGGTGATCGCCGACAGCGGCGCGATGGTGTTGCTCTGGAGAATCTTTACCGGGCGGCGCGTCGAACGCATCTCGGGCCTGAAATTTCTCAAGCGCATGGTCGCGCGGCTCGCGTTACATCCGGACGAGCGCGTGCTTTGGATTGTGCCGAGCGAACAGGCGCACGAAAAAACGATCGCGTGGCTGCGCTCGGCCAATCTGACGGCCTCCGCCGATTTTTACATCGCACCGCGCTACGCCGCGCAAGTGCGCGACGACGCGCTCGTGGCCAAGATCGACAATCATCCGCCGACACACGTCGTCGTCGGAATTGGCGGCGGCGTGCAGGAAAAGCTCGGGCTATTTCTAAAAGAAAATTTGCGCGCACGTCCGGCGATTCATTGCATCGGCGCCGCGCTCGCGTTTCTGACCGGCGATCAACCGCCGATCCCGATGTGGGCCGACCGTTTTTATCTTGGCTGGTTACTCCGCTCAATTCGCCAGCCGCGTGTCTTCATCCCTCGCTATATTAATGGACTGAGTCTCGCCAAGATGATTGGTCGCTATCGCGACAAGTTGCCGATCGATTAGATGTCCACTGAGCAAATTCTAGGGATTAAATTTTTCAATGGGGAAGTCGATCGCGCGATCGATTTCATTTCCGAGCGCGGTGGTTTTCTCGTGGCGCCGTCGGGGACATGCTTTGCCCGGCTCCGCCGGGACGAAGTATATCGAGAGGCAATGATAAATGCCGATATCGCCATTCCGGACAGCGGTGCCATGGTTTTGCTTTGGATGCTCTTGCGCGGCCGAAAACTCAGGCGTATCTCGGGCTGGAAATATCTCAGTTGTCTAAGTGCTAAATTTTTCGCTGCGAAGCGCGGCGATGTCCTTTGGGTGGTTCCGAGCGAGCGCACGCGAGAAAGCACCGCGCGCTGGCTTGCCCAAAATCGTTTCCCGTTTTCAGACGACGATTTTTATGTTGCGCCGATTTATAGCGCGAAAATCGAGGATCTTCGTTTGCTGGAAAACATCGACAGTCGTAAGCCGCGGCACGTCATCGTCGGCATTGGAAGCGGACCGCAGGAGAAGCTTGGACATTATTTGCGCGAGCATTCAAATCATCGAGCCGCCATTCATTGCATCGGCGCCGCGCTTGGTTTTCTGGTCGGCGAACAAGTGAAGATTCCCGCCTGGGCCGATCGTTTTTATCTCGGATGGCTGTTTCGACTCCTTACGGATCCACTGCGTTTTTTCCCACGGCTTTGGCGTGCGACGGAGCTGCCCTGGCTGGTGCTTCGTTATGGACGGAATCTTCCGCCGTTGCGCAGGCAAGTAGAAATTACAAAGTAGGAAGTAGGATCTGAACGCGAATTGCGGAATGCGAATTGCGAAACTCAGAATGCGGAATTGATTGCCCTCGAAAGCTTGGACAGCATCAGGGCATGAAAGAAGAACTCGAAAAGAGAACCAAATTGTTCGCCCTCAACGTTATTAGCTTTGTCGCTGCTCTCCCGTCGAACCGAACTTGTGAGGTGATTGGTCGCCAACTGCTGAAAAGCGGAACATCCATTGGCGCGAACTATCGCGAGGCCGGTCGCGCACAATCTCACGATGATTTCATCCATAAGATTGCCATCTGCGAGAAGGAATCAGCGGAAACGCAGTATTGGTTTGAGCTGTTTTTGGAAGGCAAGCTGGCGCCGCTAGAAAAGTGTGAAAAGTTGCGCAAGGAGGCCTCCGAATTGCTCGCAATATTTGTTGCCAGTGGTCGTACTGCCAAAGCTTCGCGATAATTTGTAACAGGCCTTAAGTTCGCAATTCGCAATGGCTAATCTGGATTAATTCGCATTCCGCAATTCGCATTTCGCAATGGGTACTATCTTGGGTCTAAACGCTTACCACGCCGATTCCGCCGCGTGTTTGTTTATCGACGGCAAACTCGTCGCCGCCGCGGAAGAGGAGCGCTTTCGCCGGATCAAGCATTGGGCCGGTCTGCCGACCAGCGCGATCAATTACGTTTTGGAGGAGGGAAAGCTTTCGTT
>DASTJU010000211.1:0-9108 GCA_035716295.1 Chthoniobacterales bacterium
TCAAGGAATCGTGCAGGGAACGTTCGAAACGTTCGCGGCTGCAGGCCGAAAACATTTCGGCGGATCGCTCGAAGGAAAATTCGTTTTAAGCGGCGGCTTGGGCGGGATGGGCGGCGCACAACCGCTGGCCGCGACCATGAACGGTGCCGTTTTCCTCGGTGTCGAGGTCGATCCGGCGCGGATCGAGAAGCGATTGAAAAGCGGTTATTGCGATAAGATCGCGCGATCGCTCGATGAAGCGCTGAAGCTGGTTGAGACGGCGCGCAAAGATCGACAATCACTTTCGGTCGGGCTGGTTGGCAATTGTGCCGACGTGTTGCCGGAAATCGTCAAACGTGGCGTCGTTCCGGATGTTCTGACCGATCAAACCAGCGCGCATGATGCGCTCAATGGCTATGTCCCGAATGGAATGCCGCTCGAGGACGCGCTCGCGTTGCGGAGAAAAAATCCGGACGAATACATCGAGCGTTCGATGCAATCGATGGCAGTGCACGTTGAAGCGATGCTCGAGTTGCGAAAGAAAGGCGCGGTCACGTTCGATTACGGGAACAACATTCGCGCACAGGCGCAGAAGGCCGGTGTCAAAAACGCGTTCGACATTCCTGGTTTCGTTCCGGAATACATTCGTCCGCTTTTTTGTGAAGGGCGCGGCCCGTTTCGCTGGGTCGCGTTGAGCGGCGAGCCAGACGACATCGCGCGCACTGACAAACTTGCTCTCGAATTATTTCCCGAGAACAAAACGCTCGCGCGTTGGATGAACTTGGCGAAGGAACGGATTCATTTTCAGGGTTTGCCCGCGCGCATTTGCTGGCTCGGCTACGGCGAGCGCGCCGAGTTCGGCGTCGCTATGAACGAGCTGGTGAAGCGCCGCGAGATCAAAGGTCCTATTGTGATCGGACGCGATCATCTCGACGCCGGTTCGGTCGCGTCGCCGAATCGCGAAACCGAAGGGATGATCGATAGCAGCGACGCGATCGCCGATTGGCCTTTGCTCAACGCGCTGATTAACACGGCAGCGGGCGCATCATGGATTTCAATTCACAATGGTGGCGGCGTCGGCATCGGTTACTCACAGCACGCAGGAATGGTCGTTGTCGCGGACGGCACAGAAAATTCGAAGCGCAGATTAGAGCGCGTTCTCACGAGCGATCCGGGGATGGGCGTTCTGCGTCATGTCGATGCCGGTTACTCGCGCGCGATCGATTTCGCGGCGAAGAACAAAATCGATATTCCGATGCAGCCGAAACCGCGCGATTGAGAATGCAAAAACTGATCGAATGCGTGCCGAATTTTTCGGACGGGCGGGATGAGGATGTGATTCGGCAAATCACCGACGCGATCAAGTCGACTGAGGGCGTTTCGTTGCTCGATATCGATCCTGGCGCGACAACGAATCGGACGGTAGTCACTTTCGTTGGAAACCCGGAAGCCGCGGTTGAAGCGGCTTTTCGCGGAATCAAGAAAGCGGCGGAGTTGATCGACATGCGCAAACACAAAGGCGCGCACCCGCGAATGGGCGCGACTGATGTTTGCCCGTTCATTCCGGTGAGTAACGTCAGCTGGGACGAAGCGATCGAGTGCGCGAAACAGCTTGGTAAACGGGTCGGCGATGAATTGGGTATTCCGGTTTATCTCTACGAAAAGGCAGCGAAAGATAAATCGCGATCGAATCTCGCGGTCATTCGCGCCGGTGAATACGAAGGTTTCGCCGAAAAAATCAAAAAGCCGGAATGGAAACCGGATTTTGGTCCGGCGAAGTTGAACGAGAAAGCGGGCGCGACCGCGATCGGCGCGCGAGAATTTCTCGTTGCTTACAATGCTAACCTGAACACGAAATCGGTGCGGCGGGCCAACTCGGTCGCATTCGATGTTCGCGAACAGGGGAGGTTCAAAACGGAAGATGGTACGCCTTCGGGGAAAAAGATTCTCGATGCAAAGGGCGAGCCGGTCCGTGTTCCCGGGATGCTCAAACACGTCAAGGCGATTGGTTGGTTCGTGAAAGAATATGGGATCGCGCAAGTATCGATGAACCTGACCAACATCGAGGAAACGCCGTTGCACGCCGCGTTCGATGCCTGTTTCGAAGCGGCGAGTAAACGCGGTCTTCGTGTCACCGGCTCGGAAATTGTCGGCATGCTACCGAAGAAATGTCTTACCGACGCGGGTCGCTATTTTTTGCGGAAGCAGAAATGGTCGGAGGGCGCTTCCGAGGAAGAGCTGATCGACATTGCAGTGCGCTCGATGGGCCTGAGCGAATTGAAACATTTCGATCCGAAAGAAAAAGTGATTGAATTAAAGATTGAAAGTCCGAGCCGGACTGGCACTAAGAAATCGTTGGTGAAAATGAATCTGCGCGAATTTTGCAACGAAACGCTGAGTGATTCGCCCGCTCCCGGCGGCGGGTCGGTCGCGGCGCTGATGGGCGCGCTTGGGGCGTCGCTTGGCGGAATGGTCGCGAACCTCTCCGCCGGAAAGCGTGGTTGGGACGATAAACTCGAGTATTTCAGCAAGTGGGCGGTGAAAGCGCAGAAGCTAAAAGATGAACTGCTCGCGCTGGTGGACGAAGACACCGCGGCTTTCAACAAAGTGATGGACGCGTTCGCGTTGCCCAAACAATCGGCCGAAGAGAAGACGGCGCGTGCGGGCGCGATTGAATCGGCGACCAAATACGCGGCGGAGATTCCGCTCAAAGTGATGGAAACGGCGTCGAAATCCTACGAGTTGCTCACGGAAATGGCGGAGAAAGGAAATCCGAACTCGATTTCGGATGTTGGTGTTGGGATTTGCGCGATTCGAGCCGGCATCGACGGAGCGGCGCTGAATGTTCGAATCAATCTCGCGGCCTTGAAGGATGAAAAATTTAAGTCCGATCTTCAGAAGAAAGTTCGTCAGCTGCAGGCAGATTCAGAGTCCGAGTTCAAGAAGATCGATCAGATCGTGCAGAGCAAACTGACTTGAAGTCGCTCGCTCTTCTTCACGCATCGCAGCTCGTCACGTTGTCGGGTCCGAAACGTCCGCGCGCCGGCAAGGAATTGTCCGAGCTGGGAATCATTCGCGACGGCGGGGTGCTGATCCACGACGGCAAGATCGACATCGTCGGACCGAGTAATGAGATCGAGAAGAAAGCGGCCAACGCGGAAGTTGTCGATCTTGGCGGGCGGCTTGTGCTGCCGGGATTTGTCGATGCGCACACGCATTTGGTTTTCGTGGGAAATCGACTGGACGATTTCGAACGCCGCGCGCGGGGCGAGACTTACGAACAAATTGCCAAGGCCGGGGGCGGAATTTGGTCAACGGTCGAGAAAACGCGCGCCGCGAGCGAGGCCGATCTTTTCGCGCAGGCGAAGAAGCATGCTGAATGGTTTTTGAGATACGGCACAACAACGGTTGAGGCGAAATCGGGCTACGGACTCACACTTGAAGATGAGCTGAAGATTTTGCGCGTGATGCAGCGGTTGAACAATGAAATGCCGCTAGAAATTGTGCCGACGTTTCTCGGGGCTCACGCGGTCCCGCGCGGCACTTCGCCGGATGAATATGTCGATCTTGTGCTCAACGAAATGCTCCCGCGCGTCGCCAAAGAAAAGCTGGCGGAGTTTTGCGATGTTTTTTGTGAGCGCGGCTATTTCGATGTCGAGCAATCACGGAAGATTCTGTCTGCGGCGAAGAAGCTCGGATTCAAACTGCGTGGCCATGTCGATCAATTGACGAATTCAGGCGGCGCGAAATTGATGGCGGAGCTCGGCGCGACAACGGCGGACCATTTGGAAAAAACGGACGAGGAGGGAATCGCGGCGTTGAAGTCGGCGAAGACGCAGCCCGTTTTGTTGCCCGGCTCGGTCTACGCGCTTGGATCGACATCGTATCCGCGCGCGCGCGAAATGATTGAAGCCGGGCTCGCCGTGGTCCTCGCGACTGATTTCAACCCGGGTTCGTCCCCGACAGTTTCGATGCCGATGATTCTGTCGCTAGCGTGCACACAAATGAAAATGTCGCCGACAGAAGCAATCACCGCAGCCACGATCAATGCCGCGCATTCGTTGAACTGTGGGGATAAGATCGGGTCCCTGGAGCCCGGCAAACTTGCAAACCTCGCAGTGTTCGATTGCGAAGATTATCGCGAGTTGGCGTACCGGTTTGGGGTTTCGCAAACACACGCCGTTTACGTTAAGGGCGAGCGCATTTATTCCGCACAAAAATAAATGCGACGCTCATAGAGCACCGCTACAGTGATTCTTGATGAAGGTGCAGGTTGAAAAAAAGCCGGAGTCGGTCTCGACGCTAAAGATCGAATTACCGGCGGAAGAAGTTTCGAAAGAATGGGACACGATTGCCAATAGCTTCGCGCGGTTTGCCAAGATTCCCGGCTATCGGCCCGGCAAAGCGCCGCGCGCGGTGATCGACAAACGCTTTCGGAAGGAAATTCAGGACGAAGTTACGAAGAAGCTCGTTTCCAAGAGTTATCGCGAGGCGATCGAACAGAAAAAATTGCGGGTCGCGTCGCTAACGAACTTGGAAGATGTCCACTTCGGCGAAGATAAATCGATGCGGTTCCAGGCAACGGTCGTGACCGCGCCAGAGTTTAAATTGCCGAACTACAAAAATATTCCGATCGAATTGCCGGGCACGAAAGTCACAGAATCGGAAATCGACGCGACGCTGGAACGTTTACGCGATCAAACGGCGGACTTTGTCGATGTTCCTGAGCGCGCGGTGCAAATGGGAGATTTTGTGGTGATCGATTTTGAGGGAGCGATTGATGGCAAACCGATCAGCGAAGTTGCGCCGCAGGCGAGCAAGAATTTGCACGGCGGAAAAAAATTCTGGCTGCATTTGGCGACGGACAATTTTCTGCCGAAATTCTGCGAGCAGATCGTTGGTCAAAAACGGGACGAGACGCGCACGGTGACTGTCGATCTTCCGGCGGATTTTCTGGTCAAGGAACTAGCGGGTAAACAAGCTAGCTACACGGTCACGCTGGGGGAGATTAAGGAGAAGGTGCTGCCGGCAGTCGACGATGCCTTTGCGAACAAATTGCTTCCGGGAAAATCACTGGCCGATCTTCGTCACACGATTGAGCACGATCTCGAGCATGAAAAAGAGCACGAGGTCGAGCGGGCAAAGGAAGCGCAGATCGTGAAGTATTTGCATGAAAAACTTCAGTTCGATCTGCCGCCGAGCTTGCTTCGGAATGAGACCAAGCGGGCGTTGGCTGAATTGGTCCAGCGAAATCGCGCGCGCGGAATTCCCGACGAAATGCTGAAGGACAAGGAAAAGGAATTGATCGAGACCGCAGCGAGCGTGGCGCATCACCGCTTGAAAACGAATTTCATTCTCGAACGAATTGCCGAGCAGGAAAAAATCGAAGTCAGGCGGGAAGATGTCGATCTTCGGATCCGGCAGGAAGCGCAGCACTACAATATTTCGAGCGATAAAATGCGGAAGGAACTCGAAGAACACGATGGACTTAACGCGCTCGCGGAACAGATTCTGCTCGGCAAGACTCTTGATTTCCTAAAGGCGAATGTTAGCGTCCAGCCGGTTTCGGAAGATAAGAAATGAGTAAACTTAGAGAAAATCGCTCGCAATCGGTGCTAGTGCCGATGGTGGTGGAGCAGACTGGCCGCGGCGAGCGCAGTTACGACATTTATTCGCGGTTGCTTAAAGACCGCATCGTTTTCATCGGCACGCCGATTGATGATCACATCGCGAACCTAGTGATCGCGCAGCTGCTCTTCTTGCAGATGGAGGATTCAAAGAAGGACATCAACATCTACATCAATTCACCGGGCGGCAATGTGACGTCCGGCCTCGCGGTTTATGACACGATGCAATTTCTGACGTGCGACGTGACCACATATTGCCTCGGCATGGCCGCGAGCATGGCGGCAGTTTTACTTTGCGCCGGAACCAAAGGAAAACGATTCGCACTTCCGAATTCCGACATCATGATTCACCAAGTCTCGGGCGGGGCGCAAGGTGCGGCCAGCGATGTCGAGCGTCAGGTTGATTACATGTTTAAATTGAAGAAGCGATTGATCGGAATCATTTCGCTGCACACCGGTAAACCGGAGGAACAGGTGCGGCTCGATTCAGATCGCGATTATTACATGTCTGCGGCGGAGGCGAAGACCTACGGCTTAGTTGATGAAGTGATCAAATCTCGCAAGGAAGTGAAAAATCTCGACGGCGCCCATTCGGGTGACCAGTCAGAACGCAGCGGCCGGAAGTCGGAGGAATAGAAGCTGCTTTTTTAAGGGCAAATATGGCGCGCGCGACGAACCTCACGATGTGCTCGTTCTGTGGTAAGAGCCACGCCGAGGTACGCAAGTTGATCGCCGGTCCGGGCGTTTACATCTGCGACAGTTGCATCAACGTCTGCAAAAGCATTCTCGACAAAGAACTGAACGAAGACGCGCGGAGGCAGTCTTCTAACATTCGCGTTCCCAAACCGCAGGAAATCCGCCGGATGCTCGATCAGTATGTGATCGGTCAGGACGTCGCCAAGAAAACGCTTTCGGTGGCGGTGCACAATCATTTCAAACGGGTCCTGCAAGCTGCGCCGCCGACGGATTCGTCAGCCGCGTTTCAACCCGACCCGTTGGCTGATGTTGAAATCGAGAAGAGCAACATTCTTTTGATCGGACCGACCGGTTCTGGCAAAACGTTGCTCGCCAAGACGCTGGCGCGGATTCTCGATGTTCCATTTTGCATCGCGGACGCGACCACGCTGACCGAAGCCGGCTACGTGGGCGAAGACGTCGAGAACATCATTCTGCGCTTGTTGCAGAATGCCGATTACGACGTGAAGCGCGCGGAGATCGGAATCGTTTACATCGACGAGATCGACAAGATCGGCCGAAAAACCGATAACGTGTCGATCACGCGCGACGTTTCCGGCGAAGGCGTGCAACAGGCGTTGCTGAAAATTCTCGAAGGCAGCACCTGCAACGTTCCGCCGCAAGGCGGTCGCAAACATCCGCATCAGGAATACATCCAGGTCAACACCGAGAAAATCCTGTTCATTTGCGGTGGCGCGTTCATCGGTCTGGATAAGATCGTTCAGAAACGCATCGGCCAAAAAGTGATGGGCTTCGGAGGTCCAACACTCGAAGTCGAAGAGGCGGCGCGGAAACAGGCGATCCGGCACGTGGAGCCGGAAGATTTGCTGTCGTTCGGAATGATTCCGGAATTTATCGGCCGCTTGCCAGTGGTGAGCTCGCTCGACGCGTTGACTGAAGAAGAGATGGTCGCGATCCTGACCGAGACCAAGAACGCGATGATCAAGCAATACACCAAGCTCTTCTCGATGGAAGGCGTGCGCCTGACTGTGACCAAAGACGCTTTGCGTGCTCTTGCCGCGCAATCAGTGACAAAGGGAACCGGTGCCCGCGCGCTGCGTTCGATGCTCGAGCGAATCATGCTCGATATCATGTACGACGTGCCGAGCCGGGAAGATATCGCCGAGGTCACGATCAATCGCGCAGTGGTTGACGGCAAAAAGCTTCCGCTGATTCGCAAGAAGCAGGACAAAGACGCCGCCTGATTTCGGCGGAAAAACGTTCAACGTTGAACGTTCAATAGGTCGATTCCATTTCAGCGTTGGACGTTGAGCGTTGAACGTTGAAAGTTTGCTTTCTTTATGCGCATCGTCCTTCTCAACACCGGCACCGAGCTTCTGGCAGGCGATGTCCACGACACGCATCTGGCTTTCATTGCCCGCGAAATTTTTTCGTTTGGATTGCGGATCCAAGAACGAAGAACAGTCGCTGATGGCGCGGCGATTGGTGAAACGCTCAAGGAATTATTCTCGCGCGCGGAGATCATTTTCGTTACAGGCGGACTAGGTCCAACGAGCGATGACATTACTCGCGATGTTGCGGCCGAATTGCTCGGACTAAAATTACGTGAGGACGCAGAGTTGCTCGCGTCTCTTAAGCAGCGACTCAACGTGCGGCGGATCAAATGGGTTTCCAGCATCGCGCGACAAGCGCTGGTCCCGGACGGGGCGCAAATTCTTCCAAACGAAAACGGCAGCGCGTCCGGATTATTCTTGAAAGCGGACATCAATCCGAAGATCTGTTCGCCGCACATTTTTCTCCTGCCGGGTCCGCCGCGCGAGCTGCAGCCGATGTTTCGCGACTCGGTGATGTCGATCTTGCGCTCGATCGTCAAAGGCCCGCCGCGATTCGAGCGACGATTCTACAAGATCGCATACATGGGGGAATCGCTGATCGAAGAAGCGATCGGGAAAAAGATCCTCGCGATCCCGGGAGTCGAGCTTGGTTATTGTGCGCGACCGGGCGAAGTCGATGTCCGGATCATCGGCGAGCGGGCCGCGCTTGATCAGGCCGATCAAATTGTTCGCGCGGAACTCGGCGATTCAATTTTCACTATGGGCGACGAAACGCTCGAGGAAGTGCTGGTCAAGGCGCTGACAAAGAAAAAGCAAACGCTCGCAACTGCGGAGTCGTGTACGGGCGGATTACTCGCGAACCGAATTACCAATGTGCCCGGTGCGTCCGCGGTTTTGCTGGCGGGCTATATTGTTTATTCCAATGAGTCGAAGATCGACGTTCTCGGCATCGATCCAAAGTTAATCGAGAAGCATGGCGCAGTTAGCGAAGAGGTCGCGCGCTCCATGGCCGTGGGCGCACGGAAGCGCGCAAGATCGACATATGCGCTCGCCACAACTGGTGTTGCCGGGCCGAGCGGCGGTTCGGAGGAGAAACCAGTCGGGACTGTTTATGTCGCGCTCGCGGACGAGAATGACACGAAGATTAAGAAATTATTTTTCCCAAGCGATCGCGAGACGTTCAAGCAACTTGTCGCCCAGGCGGCGTTTGATATGTTGCGGCGAAAACTGATTTAAAAATCGCCGACGTCAACCGGCATGCCGACTTTAGCGTGATCGTAAAACAATTTCGCGCCGTCGACCGACTCGCGAACGCAACCGTGCGATGCCGGATAGCCGGGCAGTATGCCGATGTGCATCCCGACGCCCTCCCCAGTGAGACGGAGAAACCATTTCATTGCTGCGCCGGCGAAATGCGTTCCGCTCGGTGCGGAATCAATGTGGGCGCTGACGCCGGCACGCACCACTCGACC
>DASTJU010000212.1:0-2671 GCA_035716295.1 Chthoniobacterales bacterium
GGATGCACCTTTGGGTTTCCGCGGAGGGTGTCGGCAATGATGACGAAAAGAAAATAGGCGACCGCGACGATCAATCCCATGGCGAATCCGATCGATGTTTCGCGGCGATGCGCGGTCACGCCGAGCGGCACGCCAATAATGGCGAACGCAACGCAGGCGAATGGAAATGAGAAGCGTTTGTTGATCTCGGTCCGGCTTTCGCTTCGTTCGCGCGTATTTCCGCTGTTCAACTGATCGAGCAGCTGTTCGATCGACATTGCCGAGCGGCTCGGCCGTTTCTTCTCTTTATCGTAAAGCTCGTCGAGACTGATCGGCAGCGTGCCTTCATTCATGCTGATGCCGTCCTTAATTTTGCGGAGATCGCTCGGATCTTTCTCGTCACGCTGCTGGTAACGCGCGTTGTAGAGATGCATCAGGATCCGTTTGTTATCGAGATCAGCCTCGAGCATCCCAGTCTTGGCAAAGGTCACTCGCATCGGCATCGATTTCTGATCGAGCTCGAAGACGGTGATGTTCGAGAGCTTGTTCCCCTCTTTTTTCCCGACGTAAATTTTGCGCCCGGGAAACTGATCGATCACCTGGTCGCTTCCGAAGAGCGCCATCGGATCGCGCGTAGCCAGATCGAAAATGGTGCTGCGCAATTTTTGCTGGGTCGCGGGCGACACATCGACCGTGAGCCAGAGGCAAATCACCGTGCAGACGAGCGAAATAACGCCGAGCGAAACGGCGACGCGCGGCACGCTCACGCCGTTGGCGCGGAGCGCGATCAATTCGTTATCGGCCGAGAGCCGGCCGAAGACGAGCAGGATCGCGGTAAGCAACCCCCACGGAATGGTGAAGATGAGCGAGAACGGAAAAACGTAGGCAATGAACGCGAGCAAATATTCGACCGGCACATCGTGATTCACCAGCAGCGGCAGCAGTTTTCGAAAAATGTTTCCGACCACGAGAACGAGACTCAGGATCGCGATCGCAAAGAGCAGGTTCACGAGCAGCTCGCGACTGACGAATCTGTCGATCAGCTTCATATCTCAGCAGGAAACGAAAATAACTTTAGCCACAGATGGACACAGATTAGCACAGATTTCCGAACCCTGAATTTCAGTTCTGGATCTGTGTTTCATCTGTGTTGATCTGTGGCTGGAAAAAAACCTACTCTCCCATAACGTAATCAGCGGATGGACAAGATCGACATCTACGACGTCGCGATTATTGGCGGCGGGCCGGCCGGCAGCACCGCCGCGACGTTGCTCGCCAACGCCTGTTGGCGTCTGAAGAATTAACCACTAATGGACACGAATCGACACGAATTTGTTAATCGATGTTCTTCTTCCTTCTGTCTCGGACATTCGTGTCCATTGGTGTGAATTCGTGGTTAAATTCTGTTCTGATAGCGCTGTTCCTTGTCGATCTGACAAGTTGCGCGACGACTTCGACCCATCGATTCGCCGAACCGGCGCGCGATTGGCAAACGCGCACTGGACAACTCCTCTGTCGCAATCCGAAGACGACGGTCATCGGCGATGTGTTTGTGCGCTTCTCAACAGCTGCCGATTTCGAGCTGACATTTTCGAAAGGTCCTGGCGTGAACCTTCTTCTTTTGAAACAGGATACCGGCTTCGCTGAAGTGACAGGGCCGATGGCCGGCCGTGGCTGGTCAGGTCCGGTCGAGCGCGCGCCGGAACAATTGCGAGGCTGGCTCGCGCTTCGCGATAAAATAATCCGCGGACAAGATCGACATCAGGTGCGTCATGTCTCGGCATCGGAAACTTTCGTTTTCCGATTTTGAGGCTGCGTGTCGACCCTCACCTCAATCCTCTCCCTAGCGAGGGAGAGGAAGACACGAAGTGCTAGGTGAGGGTTGCTGAACTTTAATTGCCGCCGTATTCAGCGTGCGTTCGTGGGAAAATCGAAGGCATAATTTGTGAGAATGAGTGATTTGATCGCACGCGTCATGGCGCAACGACGCGTTCTCGTCTGGTTTGGTGTGGCCGCGCTGGCCGCAGCCTGCCTGGCTATTCTCATAACGCGGGTCGAGCTCGACTCGGACGTGATCAACATGCTCCCGAAAGGTTTTCAATCTGTCGAAGGATTGAAAATTTACGATCGCGACTTCGAACAAACGCGCGAACTGACGTTCGCATTGCGTTGTCAGCCTCAGGATGTCGACAAACTGGAGGAATTCGCACCGACGTTTGCGGAAAACTTGCGCAAGCAGCCGTGGTGCGAGCGCGTCCTAGCCGGTTCGCCGATGGAATCACCGGATGGGATTCGCGATCTACAATCAATCGCGGTTCCCTTGCTCCTGAATCTGGAACCGGCGGCGTTCGAGCAGACGATGTCGATCTTGAAGCCGGAGAAGATCCGCGAGCGCTTGCACCGCTTACATCAGGAAATCGAAGCGGGTTCACCGCGACCGGAGTTTGAACTCGCGCTCGATCCGCTCGGCATTATCGGACCGGCCCTAAAACCTTTCGCGGAAGCGAACGCGATTGAGCAGGAGCAACCGCTAACCTCACCCGACCGCACAATGCGCGTATTTCTGGCGGTGACGAATCAAGCGTCGCTCAATGCGTTCGAGTGCCAGAGGTTGATGCAGCAGGTTAACGCCTTTCGCGTCCGGGCGAACGATGGCTGGGACGGTGGGCCGTTGGACGTATTGGTGACCGGC
>DASTJU010000213.1:0-9888 GCA_035716295.1 Chthoniobacterales bacterium
TTAGAGCTTGCGAGAGCGCGCGCCTCGTCGGCGGTGATATAGCGCGACCGATTGTATTCGTATTTCACCAGAAACTCTCCCGCTGCTCCGGCCCCAAACAAATAACCTGCGGCTTGTCCGGCGGCATCAGCAAAGAGATCCGCGCACAGAACGAGAAGGATTTGCCAATACGCGGGACGACGTGGGAAGGGAATATCAATTCGCACGACTCTAACAAACCTCACCACTGCAATGGCCGGAGCTCCCAGAAAATAGATCGCGCGTTTCCACCATGACCAGGACCGACTTCGAGTGGTTGCATACTGACGAGCATGCCACCACTGAGCTGGCAAAAGAGTTCGCAGCCGGGAAAAACTTAAATGAGAGGTCACGGCACGATTTTCCAGGAAAAGCCGCTCACCTTTTTCAATCAAGATTTGATGCAAGACCGATTCCGCCTGCAACAAGTCGGCCAATTTGTCTTCATAGCGCAGTAAGACATCGCGTTTATAACTTGAGTTGTGACCGGGGAGCATCCGGACAGGACCGGCGATCTGGTCTTCGTGCCACGGCCCGTAACCGAGGAGATAATCCGCCCAGCTTGTCGCGGTGACGGGATTCGCGTTTTTCACTACGGGGCCGACTGCCGCCCAGTTTTCTTTGTGACGAGCAATTAACGCTTCTGCCCAATCGCTCTTCGGAAACGAATGGTCCTCGGCCAGGACCACGACAGGGGCATGCGCATAGCACACGCCTTTGGCGTTGGCGACCGCAGGCGGCACTACCTGTTCGAGCTTGATCAATTGAAAATTTTGGAAGCAGCCCGTTTCGTCAACACTCAAACCAAAATTATCAGCTTCCGGTGTGAGAATGATTAATTCGATTTGATCGGACACCGTTTGGCGCTGCAGATGCCGAACCGTCGCGCGGACGCTCTCCAAACGTCCGGTGGTAGCGAGAATGACGGAGAGTGCAGGCCTGCCAGAATGCGGCATGTTCACGTTCAATCCGGCACTGTGGCGAGCATGCCATCTTCCCGCGATTTCAGCGCAGCATGCGCAACTTTAAGGGCTGTTAACCCGTCGGCAAATGAACTGGCCGGAGGTTTCTTACCGCGAACAGCTGCGGCAAATCGCTTCCATTGCTCGCGATACGAAAGGAGATAATCGCCGCCGCTGCGTGCGACGCGGAGCAATTCCGGAAACTCGCGCAATCGGCCTAACTGATTCAATCGCTGCCGCAAACCGAAGGAAGGCTGTGATAGATTCGCGAACGCGAAGCTGTCCGCGCGATAAAGCGAAAAGGAGAGAACGCCGCGGTCGCCGACAATTCGAAATTCATTGAACTGCGCTGTCACTTGCGAAAAAGAAGAGGAGATCAGCACGCCGCCGTTCGTGCGCGCGAGCAGGCTCACGCTTTCGTCGTCGCAGGCGCCGGAGCGTGCGAGCATTTGGACATTGTCGATCTTGTCGCCGAGCAAGAACGCGCAGGCATCGATGTGATGAATGCCGATTTCGAAAAGTGCGCCGCCGCCGGTCGCTTCGAGGCGACGCCACGCCGGCATCTTCGAGTCGTGTTGCATTTGCGATCCCCACATCGTGATCATTTGATGAATCTCGCCGAGCGCGCCGGACGCAATCATCTCCCGCGCGCGCCGCACCAGCCGATGGCAACGCAGATTGAATCCGATCGCGGCGATCTTGTTCGACATTTCCGCCCCGCGCAACATTCGCTCGCCATCCGCGATGGTTAAGGCGAGTGGCTTTTCGACCAGCACGTGCTTGCCCGCCGCCAACGCAGCGAGGGCGAGCTCGGCGTGCGTTTGCGGCGGGGTGCAAACTGCCACCGCATTCAGTTCCGAATCCGCGAGCAATTCACCTGGCTCCGAATAGCGTTGCGCGTTTGGAAATTGACGAGCCGCGGTCTCGACTCGCGAAAGATCGACATCGGCGAGCGCCGCCACTTTTATCGCTGGGACAAAACGAAGAGCGGGAAGATGAAGCTGCTGGGTCACACGGCCACAGCCAATTATTCCAAGAAGAAGCGGCATCATCTGTTATGGAAATCTCTCCCTAACCACCAGATAATATTGTGGCAATGCCTGATGTTCGCGAATTCTCGGTGATCGTGCCGAGCTACAACCGCTCGGAGCCAGTGCGCGCCTGCCTTCGTTCGCTCACCGCGATGGATTATCCGCGCGATCGCTTCGAAGTCATCGTGGTCGATGATGGAAGCCGCGAACCGGTTGACGGGCTCGCAACGGACTTCGAAGACGTCCTCCATCTGAAGATCTTGCGAAAAAAACATGAAGGCCCGGCGGCGGCGCGAAATCATGGGGCTGCCCATGCCAAAGGAAAATTTCTGGCATTTACCGACGACGATTGCACCGCGTCCCCGAGCTGGCTGCGCGCGCTGGGTGAGCGCCTAACGACAGCGCCGCAAGATTTGGTCGGCGGCAAGATAATCAACGCGCTCGACTCAAATATTTATTCTGCCGCCAGCCAGATGATTCTCGATACAGTCTACGAACACTACAATCCCGCGCTCGGCCGGGCGCACTTTTTCGCGAGCTGCAACTTCGCGATGACGGCCGAAAAGTTCCGCGCATTGGAAGGGTTCGAGCAGGACTGGTCGCTTGCGGGCGGGGAAGATCGCGCCTTTTGTTATCGCTGGATCCATCGCGGCTGGAAGCTGAACTACGCGCCGGAAGCGGTGATTGTTCATCATCACGCGCTCGATCTGCGTTCGTTTTGCGGGCTTTATCTTCGTTACGGTCGCGGCGCTTATTATTATCACCAGCGGGTGCGTCGGGGCGCGGCCGGCCCGGGCGGGTTTCGGCCCGACCCGATGTTTTATTGGAGATGTTTTCGGCGCCCGTGGACCGATAAGAAACCGGCTCGCGCTTTTCGCATCACTTGTCTGCTCTTCGTTTGGCAATTGGCCAACGCGGCCGGTTATTTATCGCAACGATTCGCCCAGCGCGACGACTGATCGCGTCCCGCGATTTTCCAGCGCTTCAACGCTTCAATTTCAACTTGTCCAGCGCGCTCCAGTCGGACTTTCGTTTCGTTTCTGCGGCCGCGGCGGTCGCGACAGCCGCTTTGCAGACGCGTCCGCCTTCTCGGTCGCAGCGCGGATGCGCCGGGAGATTCAGCAAGATGTCTTCCCTCATGAACGGTCCAAGATCGACTGTTTCCGGACCCTGCAGTTCAGTGTGAAGCGCGAACGCCGGAACTTTGATGTCGTGCACAAATTTTTCGAGACAGCCGACGCAAGTCAGTTCCACCGGTTGGTTGAGCGAGCCGTTTGCCCAAAGCGAGCCTTCCGAAACGCCGATGTCGATGTTGTATTGCATCGGTCCCACGCAGCGCACGCCTTCCGATTCCAGATCGGGAATCAGGCAATCCTCCTCGCCTTCGAGATGCAAGCCGTCCGGCGGAATTTGTCTCAGATGAACCTTCACTCGCGAATCCTTTCGGAATCTATCTTTTGAATTTCTTCCCGAGCGCGCTCGCGACCAGATTTGGAACAAATTTCGAAATGTCACCGCCGAGTCGCGCAATTTCCTTCACCATTCGCGAGCTCAGATAAGTGTATTCCTCCTTCGGCATCAGGAAGATCGTTTCTACGCTGTCTCTTAGTTTTCGATTCATCAGGGCCATCTGAAATTCGAACTCGAAATCCGAGACCGCGCGCAGTCCGCGAATGACCGCGATCGCTTTTTGCTCGACCGCAAATTCAACCAGCAACCCGTCAAACTGCGCGACCCGCACATTGTCGATCTTGCCCACCGTTTGCTGCAGCAAATCCAGGCGCTCCGCGAGCGAGAAAAGCGGCTGTTTCTCGTCGTTGTGCGCGACCGCTACGATCACTTCGTCGAAGAGTTTGCGGGCACGCTCGACCACGTCGAGGTGACCATTGGTGACCGGATCGAAGCTGCCTGGGTAAATCGCGCGTTTCATTTCAGCCGAAATTCAATCATCAAACCGTAAAATCAAATCCGGTCGTTGCGCCGACACGGATTCGCCGTGGCGAACATCTGATGCATTCATTTGCCGAACGATGCCCGAAGCGGGACATTGCGTTCCCCACTCATGATGAATCCGTCCACTTACAAGAAGGTTGCCGTGGCCAGCACATTCTCGCCGCGCTTTGAGCAAGTGCTTTCCGAGGCGGGAAGAATTCGTGAGCGGTTCGGCGCAGATTTAAGCTTGATCTACATCGGCGAACGGAACGACGAGACGACAAAGAAATTTCAAAGCATACTTGGCCGGCTGCAATTGCCGGGCGATTCGCCGGTTCATTATGGCCAGGGAGATCCAGCGGAAGGAATCTTGCGGGCGATCGCGGACAACGATGTCGATCTTATCGTCGCCGGCGCGCTGGAGAAAGAGAGTGGACTCCATCCATTTCTCGGAAACGTCGCCCGTCGACTTTTGCGCGAAGCCAGCTGTTCCGTTTTGCTTTTCACCAACCCCGAGCTCAAACCGAAGCCGCTGCGCCGGATCGTTTTTGTCGCCAACTATTCCGACCATGCGCAACGCGCGTTTCGACAAACGCTTAAGCTGGCGTTGGCGGAATCCTCTGAACGGCTCTACGCCATTCGCGTTTACACAACCTTCGATGAAGTCCGCGCAACGATGTTTGTCGACAACGGCGATGGAACACCTCGTCCGCGGACGTTCGACGAAGAAGATGCTGCTTTGGAAAAATTCGTGTTGGCCGCAGGCGATACGGAAGTTCCGATCGAAGCGCGCTGCATTCGCGGCAACACGGGATTCGCTGCGTCCGACTTCATCAAGTCGGTGGAAGCAGATTTACTCGTTGTGCCGGTGCACAAAAGTGAAACGTCGGCCGAACGTTTACCGAATCATCTCGCCTGGATCGCCGATGTGATTCCGTGCAATCTCTGGCTGATTCGCTGAATTTCTCAAGCCGCAGGCGACAAAGTTGTAGAGGCGCTTGTGCCAAGCGCCTGTTTATTAATTCGGTGTTTGACACAAACGCCGCTACAACGCCTTCGATCCAAAATGAGTTCCGCGCCTGAATTCCACGCTTGGAGCCCGTCGCACCTCATCGTGATTTCTCTCACGATCGGATTGCCACTTTTGCTCGCGCTGATTGTTCATCGAACGAAATCGCGTTTTCTTGAGCGTTCCATTTGTTTTGCGATCTCGGCGCTGCTTCTAATCAACTACTTCGCATATCTCGTGGTCGCTCGAGATTTTGGAGTCACGACCTGGTACCGGATGCTGCCGCTGCAACTATGCGATTGGGCGATGGCGGTCATCATCGTGGCTCTTTGGACCGGCAATCGTCGCTGGCTTGAAGTCGCTTACTTTTGGGGAATCGGCGGAACGCTCCAGGCGCTCATTACGCCTAATCTGCGGTTCGGTTTTCCAGATCTGCGTTTCATCAGTTTCTTTGTCGCCCATTCCGGAATCATTATCGGCATCGTTTTCCTGATGTTGATCTACGGATTTCGTCCGCGGGCGGCTGGCATTTTGCGCACGTTCGCCTGGACGGAAGTTTATT
Source organism: Chthoniobacterales bacterium (assembly GCA_035716295.1). GTDB lineage: Bacteria > Verrucomicrobiota > Verrucomicrobiia > Chthoniobacterales > UBA10450 > AV40. The sequence goes on from DASTJU010000213.1 coordinate 5,515, forward strand.
TCGTCGTCGCATTCACGACTGATCTGCTGACGGGCGAAAATTACGGATTTCTGCTCCACAAACCGGAAGCAGCTTCGCTCCTGAACTTTCTGTCCGATCCGCGGCCGCTGTATCTGCTCGAATTTCACGGTCTGGCGTTTCTTTTCTTCTGCGCGCTCTACGCGCCATTTGCGATTGTCGATCTTGCGAGAGGAAGATCGCTGAGGAACGCAGGCTAAGCAGGAAGGTTAACGCCGGGAGCGCTTGTTTTTCACTGCATCGAGAAACTCAGTAGGCGCGAAGTCATCGGTGAGAAGCGGCGCCTTTTTGTCCGGTTCTGATGCAGCTATATGAAAGGACTTGACCGCCGCGGCAGGGTCGACACCTCGACGAAAGGTATCGTTGAAGGAAAGGTGGCCAACGTCTTTCAACATGTTTTCAAATGTCGGCGAGGAGAAGTTGGTCGCGACCAGGACTGCATTTTCCGTTTGCTGGACATCAAAGATTCCAAGTTGCGGGAACACTGCGCGCATCGTGCGAACATCGGATGCAAACAACGCCGTGTCGGTGCGGACGTTGGCCACGAACATCCCGTCCCGGGTAAGGTGAGATTGAGCCAGCTTGTAGAATTCGACGGTCTTCAGATGCGGTGGGACAAATCCACCACGAAACGCATCGAGAATAATCCAATCATAGGTCGCTTTGGAATGGCGAAGAAACATTCGACCATCAAGCACCGTAACTTTGTCACGGTCGGTCGGCTTAAACCCGAGATGTTTTTGGGCGAGAGCAAATACCTGCGGATCCAGTTCAACCGTTTCCAAAGTCGCGGCTGGGAACGCTTTTTCGAAGAATTGATTAAAACCACCGCCTCCCAGGCCAATCATCAGCACACTTTTGGGATTGGGATGAAAGGTTGCGCTCGCCGCGATAAACTTGGTGTACGGAACTAGCAGCCGCGATCGATCGTTTAAGTCCACCGCTGACTCGCGATAGAGCTTGCTTCGCCAAAAGCTACGCATTTCCACGATCGATCCGACCTGCTCGATCGTGATGTGATTATAAGGCGTTTCGACCGAGATCGGCGCTACGGGCGCTACTTGTCCAGGGCAATTGCCGGCGAAGACGGCTGCGATTGAGCAGAACGCGAGTAGAGAACGAACCATAGAGGAAGTTGGATGCAGACTGACGAAATCCACCATAAGTGGAGAAGATTGTGGACACCGAATGTCGGTATCAATACCAGAGCCGCGACCAGCACTCCAGCAATGTTGCCGAGGGTGGAGACGCCGGTTAGCAATCCGGCCGCGCGCCCGGCCGATTTTCCGTGGCGGTTATAGTACGCGACGCTAACCGGAGTTATTGTCGAAAGGGCCGTGATCGGGACAAAATAAAGGAGGAGACAAGTGGTTATCAGTTTTGCCGGAAGGTTCTCGATTCGAAGATCGAGCCAGTCGCAAACCGCGTAACACGCCAGACTGTTGAATAAAAGCGCACCGGAACCAATGCTCATGACGCTTGCCATCATTTTGCGCTGAGTGGCAGACGGCGTCCCACTTATTACTCCGCCGATAAATGAGCCGGTGCTAAAGGCCGCCAAAAACGTGGTGATGAGGCTGGCCCAGACAAAAATCGAGGTCCCAAAAAAGGGCGCCAGAACCCGGGAAGCGACGAGTTGAAGGCCCATGCTCAACATTCCCAGACAAAACACCAATGAGAATAACAATGCCGACATTAGATCCGATCCGTGCAAATGGACCGTTGGATGAGAATATAGGAACTCGATCCGATGAACAACGATTTGGCGCAGGGTGAAGGGAACTCTTTAAAATTCCTGCGTTCCTGCTTTCCTTAGAGGTATGGCAAAATCTTTCCGCGTGGGCAAGGTGACGATTGGCGGAAAACGTCCCGTCTTCATTCTCGGTCCGTGCGTGATTGAATCGGAGAAGTTTGTTTGGCAGATGGCGAGAAGCATCGCCAAAATCTGCGCGGCAGAAGATGTCGATCTTATCTTCAAAGCGTCCTACGACAAAGCGAACCGGACGTCAGTCCGTTCGTTTCGGGGAATCGGTCCGCGAGAAGGTTGCGAGATGCTTGGGAGAATTGGCAAAGAGTTGAAAATTCCGGTGACGACAGATGTGCATTCGCCGGACGAAGCCAAGCTTGCGGCTGGCAGCATTGATCTGCTGCAGATCCCGGCATTTCTTTGCCGGCAAACCGACCTTTTGAAAGCAGCGGCGCAAACCGGACGCGCGGTCAACGTGAAGAAGGGTCAATTTCTCGCGCCGTGGGATGTAAAAAATATTGCCCAGAAATTAACGTCGTTTGGTTGCAAGAAATTTTGCTTCACCGAGCGCGGCACAACTTTCGGCTACAACAATCTGGTCGCGGACATGCGCTCGCTCTACTGGATGCGCGAAGAAGGCTATCCGGTGATCTTCGACGCGACTCATTCGGTTCAACGGCCGGGCGGTGGAGGCGACAAAACTTCCGGCGATGGCGCGCTCGCGCCAGTGCTGGCGCGCTCCGCGATGGCGGCCGGTTGCGACGGCATCTTCATGGAAGTACACCAGAATCCGGCACGCGCGTTGTCGGATGCGGCCAACCAAATTCCGCTAAAGGATTTGCCGAAGCATCTGCGCATGTTAAAGGCTATTCATGCTGCCGTTTCGTAACGGTCGCTCCGGAAATTGGGGCTTCGCGGTTTGTTTATTGTCGATCCTGCTTTTGTTGATTCTGCTGGCGCTTGAGCCGGCATTCGCAGCGAAGCCGAAGGGGGGCAAAAAGGACAAAAAAATGCTGAGCGCGACGCCGAGCCCGTCTCCCGGAGAGCAAAATTTAACCAACATCCCGCTGCCTATCGGACACGAAGCCAAAGGTCTCGTCCTCCCGGATTTTGATTTGGAAGGTCACTTGCGCGGACGCTTTGAAGCGGAGTCGGCCAAACGGCTCGATGAAGTGCATATCGGCTTTCACACTTTGAAGATCATCACTTACACGCCGGAGAATAAACCTGATCTCACCGTTCAATTGAGTGAAGCGGTCCTTAATTTGAAAACCCGAATCCTCAGCTCGAAGGAGCGCACAACTATCAAACGCGCGGATTTCGATATCGCCGGCGACTCGGTGGAATTCGACACCAACACGCACACTGGCAGATTGCTCGGCAATGTGAAGATGGTGATCACGAGCCAGTCGCAATTATTAGGCAATCAAAACGAGTGAGCAGGTCCAGCGCAATCGTTCTCATTATCTTTTGTGCGTTGGTTGCCTCGTTGCACGGGCAATCGGCGAAGCCATCCAGTCCATCGCCGACTGCTGCCGCCAAGAAAGATCAAAAAAAAGAAAAGAAGTCAGCGGACAATACAAACCCCTTGCTTGGCGGGATCAAAGGCGCGCCAACCAACGGTCCCGTTACCACTGAAATCTACGCGGATGACGCGTTCTTTGATTCCAACAAGAACGTCGGCGTTTTCAGCGGTCACGTAAAGGTGGCCGATCCGCGCTTTAGTTTGCAGTCTGAAAAACTAACCGTTTATATCACGAAAGGTGAAAATCAGGGATTGGAGAAAGCCATCGCGGAGGGAAACGTGGCGGTGGTGCGGGATCGACCGGACCCGAACGGAGGCGCGCCCACCCGCGCGGTCGGCCGATCTGATCAGGCGACCTATGTTGCTTCCACCGGTAATGTCGAGCTGCGTGGAACGCCGCGGGTCCAGGAAGGCGTGAACACTCACATCGCGACAAGTCCGGAAACCGTCATGATCGTGAATCAAAACGGACAGCTGACGACACATGGTCCGAGCCGCACTGAGATTCGTCAGGAACCGAAGACGGACGAAGGCGAAAAGAAAAATGAAAGTAAACCGGCGCCATCGCCGAAACCAACCGCCAAATCATGATCGGCCAGGCTGCGTCCCATCCCGCATCGCAAGTGGCAACACCGCCTGAAGCGAAGAGCGACAATGTTCTCGCCACTGATCAGCTCGTAAAAATTTATGGCGGCCGCGCGGTCGTTAACGGGGTGAACATTAACGCGCGTGCCGGCGAGATTGTCGGTTTGCTCGGTCCAAACGGCGCCGGCAAGACGACGACGTTTTACATGATCGTCGGACTCGTTAGGCCAAACAGCGGCCGCGTCATGTTTTCCGGGACCGACGTAACCAATTATCCGATGTACAAGCGCGCCCGTCTCGGGATGGGTTATTTGCCGCAGGAAGAATCGATTTTCCGCAAGATGACGGTGGAACAAAACATCATGGCGATTCTGGAGACGCTGCCGATGAGTAAGACGGAGCGAAAAAATCGTTGCGAACAGTTGCTCCATCAATTCGGGATCGAACGGATCGCGAAAAATCAGGCGCTGACCTTGAGCGGCGGCGAGAAACGCCGGCT
>DASTJU010000214.1:0-5566 GCA_035716295.1 Chthoniobacterales bacterium
GACTTGGGAACGGACATTGATGTTCGGGACCTTTATCGTCATGGCCGCGATCGAAATGTCGCTGCTCATCGATAAACCGAACGCGCGCTATTTCGCCGTTACCATTCTCGCCGTCGGATTGATCCTACGCGGCCTGGTCCAGGAACGCCGGATGAAGAAAGAAGCGAAGCGTGAACCGGAACCACTCGTCCCGGAGAAATTACCTGTCGATCTCGCACCTGCAGTTCCAAAAGAACCTGCTATCGCTGTAACGGTCGGCGCTGAATCGATCCTCTGCGCGATTCGCGGGACTGGGCGCACGCTCGACTTCGCTTTGCGCGAAGCGCGCAAAACCGGATCGCGTCTCTATCTACTTTTTGTCCGCGAGCAGGCGTTCATGACGGAGCAGGATGCCAGACGTAAATGGCAGGATGACGAAGAAGCGAGCCGGATCTTCAATGAAGCCAAGCAAAAGGCGGGCGATCAGCCGCCGTTATTCGCTTACGCCGTCAGTCCGTCTGCCGCCGAGACGATTGTCGATATTGCCGCGACACTGGGAGCGTCCCGTCTCATTCTTGGCGCGCCGCAGCGCAACGCCTTGATCAATCTTCTTCGTGGAAATGTGATCCGCGAAGTTTCGAATTTGCTCCCGGAAGAAATCGATCTTCTCGTTTACGCCTGATCTTGGATCTCAGGACCCGAATTTTCCGTAAACGGCAATGAGCGGATAAAAACAGCGGTTCTTGCTGTGATAATCGCTCACGAATCCGTCCTTGGTCCGGATTTCAACGTGCCCGTGATTCCGGTTCCCATAAACGAGGACCGCACCGATCGGTGCTGCATATGGATCACGAATCGGCAGTCGCTTGAATCCGTAACTGCGCATGAGCTCGTCGCCGGCTTCGGCTGCGTAGGCAGTTTTTGGATAGGAACTGATCACGCCGGCGGCGACCAACGCGTGTTTCACGTAATGCCAGCAATGCGCTTGCGAATCCGCATGGGAGCGCTCTTGCGCGAAGCTTGCGGCCCGCGCCAGTTTCGGGTCGAGGCGCGGATCGATTTTCGCAAACGGATGAGCGATTGGTTTTTTCCAGTAGTGATGGATGATCCGAACGGATGTGACTCGACCCGAAGTGTCCTTATAAACAAACTTTTTGGTCGTTTCTTGGAGGCCTTCAGCTCGAAGCGGTGAGGCAAAAAGGGCGCAGCTTCCCGCACATGAAAGGGTGAGGACCGTAACGCGTCGCACGCCAAGGGTTTTATTGCAGGGAACATGCCGCTCTGCAACAGGAAACTCGTTTCTCCCGAATGAGTCGTAAATATTTTTTTCCGGTGGAACCATTTTGCCGTTCAGCTTCGAATATAAGTTGAACAGACCCTGTCTATTCTACGGGGATTGCGCTGGGTGCTCGATAACGCGAATCCGGCAAAAAGGGTATGAGATATTTATTAATAACGATTGGCTTTGCTTTTTTGTTCGCGACTCCGATTTTCGCGGCCGAAGATACGCTGCTCGCGCGGATCACTGTTTACTGGCCGGGCGAAGGTCAGGTGCGCGCATTTTCCAACGGTGCCCGTCTGCGTGCGGGCCATTGCGCGGTCGATCCAAAACGAATTCCGTTCGGTAGCCGCGTCTTATTTTCGGATGCAACCTGCACGGCCGTCGATAGCGGACCAGCGGTCGTGAGTCGTAGGGCGGCGCGGGTGACCGGACGAACCGCTTCGCAGCGCAACGCTCTGGTCATCGATCGATTTTTCGAATCCAGGGAAGCGGCGCTTGCGTGGGAGCATTCGCATCCCCACTTCATGACCGTGCGAGTTGTTCAGCCGGAATCTCGGGAAGACTTGAAAATGTCAAAGCCCGAAATGCCAACGAGCGAGACACGAACTGCCGTTTTGCCGGAAACGAAGAAGTTGGAGTCACAGGTTAATGCAGATGGAACGGAGTTTGCTGGCTCGATTGATCCGCTAATTCGCTTAGCGGGACGAAGGGCATTATGAAAAGATTAATATTCCTACTGTTGCTGAGCGTCATTGCGACGGCTAACGGTTTCACCGGCGATAATTCGCTTCTTGCGCGCGTCACAGTTTACTGGGCCCGCGGTGGACACGGCGCGGATCGTTACACCCGCCAGCACAAATCGGCGACGGGCTTGCGTTTGCACCAGGGCCACTGCGCGGTCGATCCGAAAAAGATTCCTTATGGCAGCCGGGTCGTTCTTCCTGATGGGAGTGCTTTATCAGCCGTCGACACCGGTAGCGCTGTCCGAAATCGCAAAGCTGCTCGCCGATCGGGGCGGACCGTTCACGAACGTAACGCGATCGTAATCGATAAATTTTTTGAGACCAAGAGCCAGGCTTTGGCGTGGGCGAATTCCAATCCGCCATTTGTTAGCGTGAAGGTCGTTCCGCCGGGTGCTCCGCCTGTGGCAAAGCCGAATATTACTAACTCCCAACCGATCGCTTTGAGTCCGGCGGCGACGACAATGAGCAATCCTGCACCCGCGCGTTCTCCTGGAGCTATCGCGGCAGCGACCAATGCGCAGGCTTCTACCCCGACTGGAACTATCGTTCGAAATCCGCTCGGCCGGCTCGGCCGCTGATTAAGACTTCGTAAAAACGCCGATCAGGGGACGCGGCGAAGGAATCTTTGACCGGAAGTCGCTCGCGAAACCGCTCTTGGTCCTGATCTCTACGTGACCCGCGCCTTTCTTGTTGTTGTAAACAAGAACCGACCCGACCGGAGCCTTGTACGGATCGCGCACCGACAGCTTCTTGAAACCGTAACTACCGACCAGTTCTTTGGCGGCATCTTTGGCATTCACGGTTTTCGGATACGAGCTGACGGCGCCCGAAGCCACCAGCGCTTCCTTCACGTAATGCCAGCATTGCTCGCGCGAATGGGCATGGGCGCGTTCCTCCGCTATGGTCGCAGCCCGTCGCAATTTGGGATCGATTGAACCGTCTGTTTTTGCGACCGGATGGACGATTTTCTTCGGGATATATTTGGTGACGACTTCAGCCGAGTCGGTTTTTCCGTCGGCATCTTTGAAAATGAATCGCGATTTCGCTGATGCAACGAGTTGGCCTTGAGCCGCAGTTGCAAAAAGCAAACTGGACGCAGAAATCGCTAGGAAACGGGGGGTGAGGGGACTGGTTTTCGGCATGAAGAGCGCCACATATCAAGCAGATCGGCTGCCTGCGCAACCGTTTTTTCACGATTTTCTCAACTTTTTACGCAGTATTCGCCCTGTTGAAATTTGCAGCCTGCCTAGACTGGATTTTGGACTGGAATGACGACAAGATTGGCCGGTGGACACGACTCGTCGCCGATTCATTAAACTCTCAGGGGCAGGCGCTTTGGCTTTGACCGCAAGATCGACATCGTTGTTCGCGAAGAAAGCGCTCAAGCCTTTGCGCATCCTGATTCTGGGCGGCACCGGATTTACCGGGCCTTATCAAATCCGTTACGCACTGGGCCGCGGCCACAAAGTGACCACGTTTAATCGCGGCAAAACACACCCGGGCGAAACGCCGGCCGTGGTCGAACAGCTCGTTGGCGACCGGAACGGCAAGCTCGACCCATTGAAAAATCGGCAATGGGATGTCGTGATCGACAATCCGACGACATTGCCGGCGTGGGTGCGCGACGCCGCCCAAATCTTGAAAGGCAATGTCGAGCGTTACGTCTTCATTTCCACGATCTCGGTTTATGGCGAGGTCAAACAAGGCGTTGATGAATCGGCGCCACTTGCGAAGTACGAAGGACCGGATCCGTACAAAGAGACGCTCGAAGCAATGAAAGCGTCCGGTTACAAAACCTACGGCCCGCTCAAGGCGCTCTCGGAAAAAGAAGTCGAAAAATGGTTTCCTGGAAAAGCATTGATCATTCGGCCCGGATTAATTGTCGGGCCGCGGGATGAGACCGATCGGTTCACTTATTGGCCAGTGCGGATCGATCGCGGGGGCGAAGTGCTCGCGCCCGGAAATCCGAACGATCCCGTCCAGTTCATCGACGCACGCGATCTGGCCGAGTGGACGATTCGCATGGTCGAAAATCGCGAGACTGGAATTTACAATGCGACCGGCCCGGCGAAACCGCTCAGCGTTGGCGGAATGATCGACGGAATCAAACAGGCGGAGAAGTCGGACGCGACCTTCGCCTGGGTGAACGAGGAATTTCTAACCCAAAAAAAAGTGGAGCCGTGGTCTGACATGCCGGTCTGGACTGGAAAAGAAAGCGGGCTCGCCCGAACCAGCATCAGTCGCGCGTTGAGCAAAGGCTTAACATTTCGTCCACTCGCCGACACCGCGCGCGACACGCTGAGCTGGTTTAAATCGCTTCCGCAAGACCGACAATCGAAGTTGCGGGCCGGCCTGACCCCGGAACGCGAGGCCGAAGTGCTGGCGACTTGGAAAAAACAGAAAGCATAACGACACCCGTTAGACGCGCTCTCATCGCGTGAGAAAATTCTTTTCCAAAATCGTTGACGTTAAGCCGAACGAAATCCGCGCGCTTTGGCTCGGCTTCGCTTTTCATTTTCTAATTTTAACCGGTTATTACATCACCAAGCCAATCCGCGACAGCATCGGCGCGAGCAACATGGAAGCGTTGCCGTGGATGTTCACCGCCACGCTGATCGCGATGTTGGTCGCGAATGCGGCCTTCGCGGCGACTGTGGCGCGGATGTCGCGGCGAAAATTCATTCCGCTTGCCTACGGATTTTTCATTTTCGTGTTCGGGCTCTTTTTCATCGCAATGCGAAGTCGCCCCGAGGCAGAGCAAGTATGGATTAGTCGGGGTTTTTTTGTGTGGGTAAGTGTGTTCAATCTTTTCAATACGGCCGTCTTCTGGGCCTTTATGACGGACCTGTTCACGGTGGAACAGGGCAAACGCCTTTACGGGTTCATCGCCGTCGGCGGCACTCTTGGTGCGATCCTCGGCGCCTACATCACCAAGCATTACGTGCGTGAGATGGGTCCGGCGAATCTTCTCGTCATTTCGGCTGCCATGTTCGCCATTGCTGGATTCCTTGTTCGCTTTTTTCCCCGCGGCTTTGCTGAACAACCCAAAGCCGCAGCGACACAAGAAGCGCCGATTGGCGGATCGGTCTGGTCGGGCATTACGCACATTTGCCACTCGCCTTACCTGATGGGGCTCGCCGCGAGTATTGTGCTCTACACAACAACTTCGACCTGGGCTTATTTTCAACAGAGCGAACTTGCAGGTGCAGCGCTAAAAACCAGTGCCGACCGCACGGTATTCTTCGGAAATCTTGAAATCTGGGTGAACAGCATCACGGTCCTCATTCAGATCTTTCTGACTGGTCGGTTGCTCAAGTGGTTCGGCGTTGGGTTCACGCTCGTTTCCCTCCCTTTCGTGAGCATGATCGGTTTCGGCGCGATGGGCCTCGCCGCCAGTCTCGCAACGTTGGCGGTCTTTCAAGTTGCTCGTCGCGCAGCTGCCTACGCCTTGATGCGGCCATCGCGTGAGATTCTCTTCACTGTGTTAAAACGTGAGGATAAATATAAAGTGAAGAGCGTTACTGACACGCTCGGCTATCGCACCGGCGACCAGTTGGGCTCC
>DASTJU010000215.1:0-4638 GCA_035716295.1 Chthoniobacterales bacterium
CGGCGCTCGCGAAAAATATCAACCCGAACGCGGTGGACGCGGAAACCGCGGCCAAAGCTTTTGATTTGGGTGAGCACGAGCGGGCACAGCTCCGGACATTATTCGAGCGCAGTGACGAATTGCGATTCAGCGGAGGTGGCAACGGGGCCGGGAAGATTTCGAGTGACGAACGAGAAGAGGTTTTGAGGCTGCTGGGAAGTTTGCGCGCATGAAACTAGGAAGCACTCTCAGTTGTCTGGTTCTCTGTCTGGTTTGCACTCCATTGTTGATGGCACAGCCCGCCGCGCAATTTGCCAAAGCCAATCAGGAATACGCCGCCGGCGACTTCAAAGCGGCAACCGCTGACTATGAAGAGCTGGTGCGTTCCGGACAGGACACTCCCAATGTTTTTTACAATTTGGGCAACGTTTATTTCCGGCAAAGCAATTTCGGGCGCGCCATTCTCAATTACGAGCGCGCGCTTGCGCTCGAACCGCATCATCCCGAAGCCCAAGCGAATCTGCGGGTCGCGCGCGACGAAGCGCGCGCGCTCGAATTGATCCCAAGTAGATGGGAACGGTTGTTCACATTCGCAAACGAAAATCAGTACGCCATTGCAGCTGCGATCGCCTTTTGGATCGGTCTGTTTTCAATCGCAGTATTTATTTTTGGTCGGAGGCGCAGTCGCAGTGCAATTGCATTGTCGATCGTATCGTTGTCGATCTTCGCGATCGCGATCTGGGCGAGTTATCAACTCGGTCAGGGTAAAAACGGTCGAGGATTGGCGATTGTGACCGGAGAAAATGTAGAAGCCCGACTTGCAACTGCAGGCAATGCCAATCGCGTTTTGACCTTGCCGGCTGGTAGCGAAATCAAAATCGTCAGCCAACGGGGCGATTGGATTTACGCGGCGCTGCCGAATAATTTGCGCGGCTGGATGCCGGCGAATAGCGCCGAACAAGTGCGACTTTAGATCTCGCCTTTTTGCGACGGTGATAGACCGCCGCTACAGTGTTTGTATGAAGGCGGAGATGGACGTCGGGACCAACCGAAAGGCGTTCCAGATCAATCTCGATCGGCAGAAGTACGGAACCTTCGCCGAAATTGGCGCGGGCCAGGAAGTTGCGCGCCGATTTTTCCATGTCGGCGGAGCGGCCGGCACGATCGCAAAAACGATATCGGCCTACGACATGACTTTCAGCGATGCGATCTACGGGCCTGCTGATCGTTACGTGAGTCGGGTGCGCTTGAACACCATGCTCGACCATGAGTACGACCTTTTATTGGAGCGCTTGGATAAAAAACTTGGTGCCGAGCGAGCGTTTTTTGTTTTCGCCGACACCGTCGCAGCCCGGAGTTTCAAAGAGCATAACGAATCGCACGGGTGGCTAGGGGTGCGTTTTCAATCCGCGCCGCGCAGTGAACCGAGCCAGATCATCATCCACGTGCGCATGCTGGACGAATCGAACGTCGACCAGCAGGAAGCGCTCGGCGTGGTTGGAGTGAATCTGCTTTACGGAGCGTTTTACCATTCCGAACCGGAGCGCTTGATCTCGTCGCTCCAGGAAAACCTCGCGCCCGGAAAGATTCAGGTCGACCTGATCAAGTTTTCCGGGCCGGCATTCGCCAATATCGACAATCGGCTGATGAGCCTTCAACTCGTGAGCCAGGGGTTGACCGATGCGGTGATGTTCACGGCCGACGGCGAAATGGTGCAGCCCTCTGAAATTTTGCACAAGAAAGCGATCCTGATTGAGCGAGGTAGTTTTCGGCCGGTGACTTGTGCGACCAACGACATGTTGGAAGGCGCGCGCCGCCAGTTCCTGAAAGAAAGCGATTGCTCGGAACCAGATCTGGTCGTGCTAATGGAAATGACGCTGGAGAATCTGCTTTCGGAAGGACAACTCAATCACGCCGATTTTTTGGCACGGGTGGACATTCTGGGCGCCCTCGGCCGCACGGTGTTGATCTCGAAGTTCGGCGAATATTACCGATTGGCCGGTTATCTCTCGCGCTACACCAATCGAATGATTGGCCTCGTCATGGGTGTCCCGAGTTTAATCGAAATTCTCGACGAGAAATATTATCTCAATCTCGAAGGTGGAATTCTGGAAGCGCTCGGGCGGATGTTTAAGCACGGTCTGAAGCTTTATGTCTACCCGATGATCGACGAGAAGAGCGGGAAGATTACGACCGCCACCCAGGTGGAAGTGGCCCCGAATCTGCGATCGCTTTATCAATACTTGATCGACAATCGGCACATCGAAGAGATCACCGATTACCAGAAAGATTTTTTGCGGATCTACCCGCCGGCGGTCCTGGCCAAGTTAAAAGCGGGCGACGAAAGCTGGGAGGAAATGGTGCCGCCGGAAGTCGTGCAGATCATCAAAGAGCGCGAATTCTTCGGCTATCGAGCAGCGGTAGCGGCTTGAACGCCAAGACTTAGCGAGCTTCGGTCGAAGGAGATACGTAGATCGCCATCTAAAAACCGCCAGCGCGAGGCACGTTTCCCGCTACATGACCCCACAGCATCATGGCGAAACGTGCAGATTCTGTGGTCGGCATCGATTTGGGCAAGCACGTCCTCAAAGGCGTTGCTCTTCGGCGCAAAGGCGATTCGCGATTTATTCTGACAAGCTTCGCGTCCCGGCCTGTCCCGGAAGAGTTTGCCTCCGCCGAAGATCTTTCCCGCGAACTCAAACAACTTCTTCGTGATCTCGGCGGCAGCGCCAAAGCGTGCGCATTCGCAGTGTCCGATCCGAGCACGATCCTGCGCATCATCGAGCAGCCGGATACGCCGGTCGATCTCCTCCGAAATGCTTTGCGCTTGAACGGTCTGGCGGTGTTGAACCAGGAATGCAAAGACTTTGTCCTCGATGTCGCCCCTGTTGGGGGGCACGCCGATGGCGAATCGACCGCAGAAAAATCATCGACCGGCGGAAGCAACGCTGCCGTGAAGAGCGCTGTTGTCACTCAGACCAAATATCTGGTCGGCGGAATGCTGCGCAGCCAGGTCAAACAGATTGTTGCGGCTGCGAACAAAAATCGCCTTTCGGCCGAAATACTTCAACTGGCTCCGGTTTGCTCGTTCAACGCATTTGAATTCGCTTATCCCGAAATTTTCGCGAATGACGTTTTTCTGCTTCTCGACATGGGACATCTGCAAAGCACGGTGTTGATTGGAAGCAAACGCGAGCTCGTGCTTGTGCGCAGCATCGATTACGGCGGCAAGGCGCTGATGCAAGCGCTCACCGCCGAAGACGCGCTTGATGCCGATGCGGCCTGGCTGATGATTCAACAGGGCGACGAGGGAATGACCGAAATCTGCCGCGGATCGCTGGCGCGCCTGGCAATGGAAGTGCGCAACTCCATTGGATTCTTCGAAGGTCAGCGCGAAGAGGCCATTAACCGAATTTTTGTTTCCGGTGGGTTGGCCCGTGCCGAGACGGTTTTGCAGGCGTTGAGCGATGAACTCAGTTTGCCGTGTGAAATCTGGGACCCGCTTGAGACCTGCGAGGTCGCGCTCCCGGCAGCGAAGCGGCAGACGTTGCCTAACGAATTTGTTTCACTCAACGTCGCCTGCGGGGCGGCCTTCGAATATTTCAAAACCTGACGAGCATCAATGGCACTTCACCTCAATCTCCTGCATGAGGAAATTCTGGAGCAGCGGCAGCGGCAGCGCGACCCGCTCAAGATCGGAATTCTCGTGCTCGCGAGCTGCGGCGCATTGCTCTTTCTCTACTACGCGTGGAACGCCTATCAAACCCTCGAGATCAAATCCAGGCTCAACAGAGTCGAAGCAGAATGGAAAAAGCTCGAGCCGAACGTCACCCAGGCGCAGAAGCGCTCGGCCGAGCTCACGAACATTATCGACACCACCCGCGTTCTCGATGATTACATCGACACTCGTTTTTTCTGGGGACCGTTTTTGGAAAAACTTTCGCGTTGTGTGCCGCCCAATGCCCAAGTGACCAGCATGGAAGCGACGGTGGCGGAAGATGACAAAGCCGTCACTGTCACGATCGATGGCGTGGCCGCGGCGCGCGAACCGAGATCAGCGGCGGAAGATTTGCGCCAGATGTTGCTCGAACAGCTCGGGAAAAGTTATCACGGAGTGAAAGCCGAATTTAAAGTGCTCGAAGATGTTGAAACCGTAGCGAACCTCGGCGGCACCAATGTCCCAATGTCGCGCTATATCTTGTCCGTCACCTTCAATCCAAACACGCCTGCCAAACCCGCCGCCGCTCCGGCATCCGGCCGAAAAAAGCAGAAAAAAGATGAATCTTCCTAAATTCTCTAAAGACCAGATCAAGAAGCTCGCCCTCAGCGCGATGGGTTTTGTCGTCTTGCTCTACGTCTATTTTTCTTTCTTCCTCGGGCCGTTACAAAAAATCCGCGCCACCACTCTGGCCCAGATCGCCGATCGACAGAAAAAAATCGACAGTTCGAAAACGGAAGTGGCCAAAGCAGCCAATCTCGAACGTCAGGCGAAGGATTCGATGGCTCGCTTCGCCACGCTCAAGGAGTTGAGTCCCGAAGGCGCGCCAATTGCGTGGTTCCCGCCGCGCGTGAAAACATTCTTCGCCGCTCAGGGGATCGAACGCGCGATCGCCCGCCTGGAGAGCAATACGACTTTTAAACAAAACGAGCTCGCCGCTT
>DASTJU010000216.1:0-4224 GCA_035716295.1 Chthoniobacterales bacterium
GGATGCGCTTCATCGGCGAAGGATTCGAAGCCCAAGGCGGGCGCAGCGTCACCACCACGACAACCGCACTCATCTCGGCGTTGCCTTACGTGATCGGCTGCAAGGCCGACGGCGACTTGCGTTACATCGACATGAACAAGCCGCGCGTTGTCGATCTTCTCGCGGTCGATCCGCAGCTCAACCGCATCGCGCTCGGGAACGTGACCGCGAACATCATCGCGCAGGAATACGTTTCCGTTTTGACCAAACAGGAAAGCGGCAAGTTCGCCTATGATTCGGTCTTGAAAGAACGGACCACGAAATCGGAAAAGATTTCCGTGGCCGCGAACGGCGCTCGTTACTCGCTGCCGACGAATGAACCGGGCAATTACGTTTTCGAATTGCGCGACGATCAGGACCGTCGCCTGGCGAAAGTTCAATTCTCCGTCATCGGTCGGGGCGCGGTTTCGCGCTCGCTCGAGAAAAACTCGGAGCTTCAGGTCAAAATCGACCGCGCGCAGTACAATAGCGGCGACGAGATCGCGATCAGCATCACCGCGCCTTACGCCGGCAACGGCTTGATCACGATCGAGCGTGACCGCGTTTACGCGCAACAATGGTTCCAGGCCACCAGCGCGAGCAGCGTCCAGCACATTCGCGTTCCGGAAAATTTCGAGGGCAGCGGTTACGTCAATGTCGCGTTTGTGCGCGCGCTCGACTCGAAAGAAATTTTCGTCAGCCCACTCAGTTATGGCGTTGTTCCTTTCACGGCGAACAGGGAAAAACGCCGGCTGAAAGTCGACCTGAACACAGTCGCGACCGCGAAACCGGGCGAACCGTTGCACATTAGTTACAAAACGGATCGGCCGAGCAAGATAGTTATCTTCGCGGTCGACGAAGGAATTCTTCAGGTCACGAATTACAAAACTCCCGACCCGCTCGAGTTTTACTTCCGCAAATGCATGCTGCACGTCGCGACCGCGCAAATTGTCGATCTTATCATTCCCGAATTTTCACTCCTGCGTTCGGTTTCGGCTTATGGCGGCGGCAACGACATTCAAAAGCTGAATCCATTCAAGCGCGTCACCGACAAACCGGTCGTGTTCTGGTCGGGCATTATCGATTCCGACCAAACCCAGCGCGAAGTTGTTTACAACGTGCCGGATTATTTCGACGGCACGCTCAAGGTCATGGCGGTCGCGATCGCGAACGACACGGTCGGATCGGGCGAACGCGAGTCTTTGATTCGCGGACCGTTTGTGATTACGCCGAGCGTTCCGGTGCTGGCGGCGCCGGGCGATGAATTTGAAACTGGCGTCACCGTCGCAAACAATGTCGAAGGCTCAGGACAAAACGCCCAGGTCGAGCTGCGCGTACAATCGAATGAGCAGTTGTCGATCGTCAGCGGTTCGACTCAAACCTTGACCATCGCCGAAGGCCGCGAACAAACCGCGGTCTTCAAATTCCGCGCGAACGACAAGCTCGGCTCGGGCGAGATCACATTCGTCGCGAAAGCGAACGGGCAGGAAACGAAACGGCGTGCCACGCTTAGCGTGCGGCCGCCCGCGCCCTATATGACCGAAGTTCACAGCGGAAATTTCAAAGACAAGATCGACATCGCACTAACGCGGGACATGCATCCGGAGTTTCGCAAACTCGACGCGACCGTTTCCGCGCTGCCGCTCGGTCTCGCCCGCGGACTCGATTCTTACCTGCACGATTTTCCTTACGGTTGCAGCGAACAAATCACCAGCGGCGCATTTTGCCGTTTGATGCTGGCCAACGAATCCGATTTCGGATTGAGCCGCGCCGAGGTCAATAAACAGCTCGAACACACGTTCGGAATTTTGGCGCGCCGTCAAAACGATCAGGGCGCGTTCGGTTATTGGGTTCCGGAAACCGGCGATCACATCAGCTTCGTTTCGGCCTACGTGATGGATTTTCTGAGCGAGTCGAAAGCCGCGGGCTTTGCGCCACCGCCGGACATGTTCGGGAGCGGGCTGCGCTATTTGCAAAAGATGGTCGGCAAACAACCGGAGGATCTGACCGATGCGCGCAGGGTCGCCTATGCGATTTACATTCTGACGCGCGAAGGCGTCATCACCACGAACTACATTCTCAATCTGCGCGATTGGCTCGACAAAAATGCGAAAGATGAATGGCAAAACGATATTGCCGGAGTTTACCTCGCCGGCGCTCTCCATTTGCTGCACAAGGACAGCGAGGCCGAGCGTTTAATCGACAATTACAAGCTCGACGATCGCAAGAACAGCCTACGCGACGATTTCTTCCAGCCGCTCGGAACGAATTCGCAATACATCGCGGTGATCGCCCGCGAATTCCCCGCCCGCTTGCGGAAAATCTCGGCTGAGCAATTCCAAAAAATGCTGAAGCCGATCGGTGACGGCGAGTTTAACACGCTCTCGTCCGCTTACGCGGTGCGCGCGTTGAAAGCGTATTCGCA
The DNA here is from genome assembly GCA_035716295.1 of Chthoniobacterales bacterium. Lineage (GTDB taxonomy): Bacteria > Verrucomicrobiota > Verrucomicrobiia > Chthoniobacterales > UBA10450 > AV40. The sequence continues at coordinate 2,444 of DASTJU010000216.1, forward strand.
CGCGGTCGCGCAAAATCCGCCCGAGCTTTCGATTGCCGAGCTGCACAAAGACAAGAGCGAAACGCGTCTGATCAATGGAATGAAAGCGTTGTTGCGCTCGGAACTTTCCGGCAACGCGAGCGGCGTTCGGTTCAGTTCGTCGCAGCGATTAAGCGGACCCGGCGCATTCTTCCAAGTGGTGGAATCGGGATTCGATCGGCAAGTTCCGAATCAAGCATTGAGCAACGGCCTCGAAGTTTATCGCGAAGTGCTGGGCAAAAACAATGAGGCCGCGACGCGGACGAAGCTCGGCGAACAATTACATGTCCGCATCCACGTGCGCAGTTTGCAGCGCGAGTTTCTGACCAACGTCGCCGTTGTCGATCTTTTGCCCGGCGGCTTCGAAGTGGTTGATTCTTCGATTCACACCGGCGCCGGCGCCACGCCGGGCGTGGACTATGTCGATGTCCGCGAAGATCGTGCGGTGTTCTTCGTGACCGCGCCGACCAACGCGCTCGAGATCGATTATCAAATCAAGTCGGACAACCGAGGAGACTTCATCGTGCCGCCGGTGTTCGCGCAATCGATGTACCAGCGCAACGTCAAAGGCCGCGGCATTGGCGGAAAAATCACGGTCACGGAATGAACGTGCTTCGCAAAATACTGCGACCGCTCCTGCTGACGTGCGCCGCGATCAGCGTGGTCTGGCTTCTCTTGCCGAAACCGCCGTTGCTCGACGGCATTCCGTTTTCGCAAGTCGTTCGGGATCGTGACGGCAGGTTGCTTCGCGTCGCGCTCAGTACTGACCAGAAGTTCCGGATTTGGACGCCGCTTTCGAAAATTTCGCCGGACCTGGTCAACGCGACGCTGAGCTACGAAGACAAATATTATTCGAAACATCCGGGCGTGAACCCGATCGCGCTCGCTCGCTGCGCTTTGAATCTGGCCCGCTTTCATCACGCGACCGCCGGTGGATCGACCATCACGATGCAGCTCGCGCGGCTACGATTTCATCTTCACACCCGAAGCGTTTCCGGAAAGCTCGAACAAATTCTGCGCGCTCTCGAGTTGGAGAGGCACTACTCTAAAGACGAAATCCTTGAAGCGTATCTGAATCTGGCGCCTTATGGCCGGAATATCGAAGGCATTGGCGCGGCCAGTCTGATTTATTTCGACAAGCCGGCGGCGCAATTGAGCGGGCCGGAATCGGTCGCGCTCAGTGTAATTCCGCAAAGTCCCAGCCACCGCGCGCTTTTCGCCGAGCGCGATAATCAATCGGTCAACCTGGCGCAATCGAGTTGGTACGACCGAACGCGGGGCGATGCGCACGCTTTTTCCGGACGCGAGTTCCGTGCGCGCGTGCAACGCGATGGAAAATTTCTGGCGCCGCACTTCGTTCAACAGGTCCTGGAGAAGTCGCACGGTCGCGAAGAAATCGTGACCGCACTCGATTTCGAGAAGCAGCAAGCGATCGAGCGACGAATCGCCGATTATGTTGCCTGGAATCGCAATCGCGGAATCGAAAATGCCGCCGCGACGTTGGTCGACACGCGGACAATGGACGTGCTCGCGCAAGTTGGCTCCGCCGATTTCGATAAGATCGACATCAATGGCCAGGTCGATGGAACGCGTAGTGCGCGGTCGCCCGGTTCAACCTTGAAACCGTTTGTCTATGCACTCGCTCTCGAGCAGGGACTGATTCATCCGTTGTCCATCCTGGCCGATGCGCCGCGAAGTTTTGGCGATTACAATCCGGAAAATTTCGATCGCGAATTTCTCGGCCCGATCCGCGCGTGCGATGC
>DASTJU010000217.1:0-2714 GCA_035716295.1 Chthoniobacterales bacterium
GGGAGCAGCCAGTAGAGGAGCAGGAAAGTCAGTGACGAGCCAATCACTGCCAGGTAGAGCAAGCAGAAGATCGACATTTTGCTCCAGTGAAAATGCGCAGGATTGCCGTCGACAATCGCCCCAAGGATGAGCAACGGAGCAGTGCCGAAAATCATTTGCCACGCAGCCAGCATTGCCGGCGCGAGGCCGATTCGGCGCGCTTTCATCAGCACGTTGGAGAAAGCGGCGCTGGCGCCCCCAAAAACGATTCCGACGCCGCCCCAGAACGCAAGCACGCCGCCAAAATCAAGTAGACGTCCGCAAATCAGAGCGACCCCGCCAATCGCCACCACTGCGCCTAAAAGCTTCTGCAAACGCAGCGGCTCATCCGGTAACATCCAGTGCGCGAAAATCATTCCGAAAATTGGAATGGTCGCCTGCAACACCGCCGCCAGACCCGAAGAAACATGAAGTTCCCCCCAAAACAATAGTGTGTAGTTCAAGGCAAACATCAGCACGCCCGTCACAACGAGGATCAGATAATCGGATCGACGCGACGGCAGCAGGCGGGTCCGACCGAGCGAAACCACGACCAAGACCGCGATGGCGACGACGAATCGAAGCGCGACAAAAGAAACCGGCGGCAGATCGCGCAATCCCACTTTGATCGCGAGCCAGGTAGAACTCCAAACGATGCACAGGGTGAGCCAGGCCGCTGGAATTCGCCAACCGATGGGTTGCATTGGTGGCGATACTCGCGCGAATCGTCAATTCCGTAAAGGCACAGCCTTGCGCTTGTTGGGAAGCAAATTCGCGTTAGCGTGTGACACGTGAAAGTTAACGTGATCGTCAAACCGAAGGAAGCGGTGCTCGATCCGCAGGGAAATACAGTGCGCGATGCGATGCGGCATCTCGGCATGCCGGAAGTCCGCAGCGTCCGGATCGGCAAGTACATGGAAATCGATGTCGACGGAGAAGATGTCGATCTTGAAAAACGGCTGCACGGCCTTTGCCGCGACCTTCTTTCCAATCCCGTGATCGAAGACTACGAATTGGTGAAGAGGAATGGCGAAAGCAAAACGTCGGAGGTTAGAAAAAAGAAAAAATGAAAGCGTTACGATATTTTTTCTGTGTGGTGCTGCCGCCGTTGGCGGTACTGATGACTGGACGGATCGCGAGTTTTTTTCTCAGCATCCTTTTAACCCTGCTGGGCTGGATCCCGGGAATTATTCACGCCGCCTTGGTGGTGAATGACTACCACGAAGAACAACGCCTCAAAGGATTGACTCATTAGATCGACATGAAGTTTGCCGTCATCCAATTTCCCGGTTCCAACTGCGACCAGGACTGCGTTGCCGGCATTAACAGCATCGAAGGTCTGCAGGCTGATTATGTCTGGCACAAAGAGACATCGCTCCGCGATTACGAGGCGATCGTCCTGCCCGGTGGTTTCGCTTACGGCGATTATCTGCGTTGCGGCGCGATCGCGCGTTTTTCGCCGATCATGAAGACAGTGATCAGCGACGCGCGGGCGGGAAAACTTGTGCTTGGCACGTGCAACGGTTTCCAGGTTTTGTGTGAAGCCGGTCTTCTTCCGGGCGCTCTTGTGCGCAATCGATCACTGCGATTTGTTTGCGAGATGGTGACACTCCGAGTGGAAGTCCCGGATTCATTATTCACTCACGGCTGTCCCGAAGGGACTCTGCTCCGCATGCCGATCGCTCACGGCGAAGGATGTTATTTCGCGGACGACAAAACCCTGCACGATCTAAATCACAATCGACAAGTGATCATGCGTTACGCCGATGATCGAGGCCGAATTGTTCCCGACGCGAATCCGAATGGCTCGATCGAGAACATTGCTGGCATCCGTAATCGAGAGGGAAATGTGTTCGGGCTAATGCCGCACCCGGATCGTGCTTGCGACGCGCGACTTGGAAGCGCTGATGGCGCGAAGATTTTTCAATCGATGATGGAAACGATCGAAGCGAGGCGGGCGCAGGCGGCCTAACGAGCGTCGCTCTCGCGGGGATGAAGAAACAAGAAGCGGCGGTTAACAAACCGCCGAACAAAAGGCGGGCGATTTGGAAATCGCCACTCCTCGTCAGCGCGGAGCGCTGAAAAGCAATGAGCCTTTTTTCTCACCGGCACCGACAGGGGCGTCGGAAAGCGATCTCGCTGCTGTCGGACGAAGTGGCTGAAATGACCCCGGAATGGCGAGCTGCGGTCGGTTTTTCGGCCGCGCGGCTAAAGCCTGAACTGGTCGGCAATTAGACACTAGTGTAACGAATAGTTACACTATTCGTCCCAGAACGGAAGCCATTCCCTAGGAAGAGGTTGATGGCATGTGCGTTGCTCGAATATCGGGCACTAACCCTAATCCTATGTTGCTACAAAAAACCCTGCACATGAATCAATCGCTCGAAGAGTGCAAGGCGCGCCTCGCGAGCATTCAATCTTATCGGCGGCAGTTCGTTATGGTGACCAAAGCCACCGTCACGTCGTCCAAGACGGTTGATTTTAGTTTTCGCGGACCGCTGGGCTTTGAAGCTCGGACGGTTCTGTTGTCGGTTGAAAGCGAGTCGCCCGATCAAATGGCGTTTGAATCCACGGGCGGAAACCTGAGCGTAATGGGATTGGCGGAGTTCGCCGAAATCCGGCCGAACTGCACGGAAGTCACGCTCGCGCTGCATTACGAGATCAGGAACAGATTGTTCGCGTGGCTGGATCGCCGC
>DASTJU010000218.1:0-6641 GCA_035716295.1 Chthoniobacterales bacterium
CAGAAATTCCATTACGCCTTTGCGGCATTCTTCAACCATTGGCGAACTGGTTCGCACGCCCATTCCTTCAGCGACATCCTGGGCGCAGCAAATTTGCGGGCGCGGCAACCAGTTGATGACCGGTTTCCCGTCGGGGCCGAGGTCCGGTTTGCGATCCGGGCCCATTCGCGGCATTCCCATTTCGATCAAACACATCCGGCAATTTCCCGGTGAGCTGAGTTTCTTATGATAGCAATAGCGCGGCACGTAAACGCCCGCTTGCGCGCAAGCTTCGATCACGCGCGTGCCTTTCCGAAATTGATGCCACACCCCGTCGATCTGAACGTTGAACATCGGGGGCGCGCTTGAATGCTCTTCGGCCATATCGATCTAGATCACCGCGTCGGCGCCGGCTTTTTCCCAGCCGGGGTCGCGGGCGAGGGGACTGGTGGGAATTGTTTCGTGCTCGACTAGTTCACCTGGCGTTTGTTCTGGCGGCAGCGGCGGCGGGATTGATTTGCGAGCGTGGCGCGCAAATTCCTCCGGAAATTTTTCGACGAAACTTTGGGTCGGCCAGGCGCACGCTTCGCCGAACGCGCAAATAGTCCGCCCGGCGATATTATCGCCGATTGTTTTCAGTGTCCGCGGGTCTTCCGTCACGCCGCCGCCATTGAGCATGCGTTCGGTTATTTTTTTCATCCAAAGCGAACCTTCGCGGCAAGGCGTACACTGACCGCACGATTCGTGGGCGTAAAATTCGTTGATGTTGTTGAGCACCCAGACCATGTCGCGGGAATCGTCGAGCACGATAACGCCGCCCGATCCAGCCATTGATCCAGCCGCCGCGAGCGAATCGAAATCCATCGGTAGCTCGTCGATCGACATCTCGACCTCGATGGTCGATCCATCGGGCTGTTTCTGTTTGATTTTAAATCGCTCGTCTGCGCGCAGAACTTTGGCCGAGCTGCCGCCAGGGATTACTGCCTTCAATCGGCGGCCCCATTTAACTCCGCCCGCCATATCGTAGATCAGTTGGCCCATCGTCACTTTGCCGACTTCAATCTCGAAATAACCGGGACGCTCGACGTCGCCACTCACGCAAACGATTCGTGTGCCGGTGTTGTTCGGTCGTCCGAGCTGCGCGTATTTCGCGCCGCCCATGGCGATGATGTGTTTCACCGCGCAGAGCGTCTCGACGTTGTTCACGATTGTCGGGCACATGTAGAGCCCGAGCACGGCCGGAAAGTACGGCGGCTTGATCCGCGGGTAGGCACGCTTGCCTTCGAGTGATTCGATTAGCCCGGTTTCTTCCCCGCAAATGTAAGCGCCGGCCCCTCGGTGAATGTGAACATCGACATCGAACCCGGACCCGAGAATGTTTTTACCGAGAAATTTATGCTTGCGGGCCTCTTCGATCGCCCGCTCGAGGATCTTCGCACCTTCCGGGAACTCGCCTCTTATATATATGTACGCCGTCCGGGCGTTGAGGGCGAAACAGGAGATGGCGATGCCTTCCAGCAACTGATGCGGATCATCATGGATGATGTAGCGGTCCTTAAAGGTGCCCGGCTCGGATTCGTCCGCATTGCAAATCAGATAGACCGGCTTCTTTTCGTCGGGCTTGATGAAACTCCATTTCACGCCGCAGGGAAATCCCGCGCCGCCGCGTCCGCGCAGACCGGATGTCTTCACTTCGTTCACGATGTCGGCGCGCGACATTTCGACGGCTTTGTGCAAATCTTCGTAACCGCCGTCATCCAAATAGGTCTTGATGTCGGTCTTCCAATTGTTGCGCCCGATATTTTTGAAAATGATTCGCTGCTCGAGTGGGTGCGGCGGATGCACGGCCGGTCTTGCTGGAGATTCGGATAAGATCGACATCGCATTGTCGGGCTGCACGTTTTCGTGCAGATCGTCATTGATCATGCAAACTGGCGCGGTGCCGCAGCTGGCGAGACATTCGACAAACTCGATGCTGTAATTTCCGTCAGGGCTGACCGAAATCGGCGTATGTCCCGCGCCTGCGGGATCACCATTGGTCTTCCGCTGAATCCCGGTCGCGGCGGAGAGGTTTTCCATTAGCTGGTAACTTCCAGCCATGGCGCAACTCAGTGTGCGGCAAACCCGGATGTGCGTTTTTCCCGCGCGTTTTTCGCGCAGCATCGGATAAAACGTGACCAGCTCGAAGATGTTGATCGGCTGAAGTCCGAGCTTGGCCGCGATCCAGGTCACGGCTTCATCGTTAATGAAATCAAAATGTTCCTGCCACAGATGGAGCAATGGCAGCGCAGCGCTTCGCTTTTGATCGGGCGGATAATGCCCGATCGCTTCGTCCATTTTTCGCTCCAACTCGGCGGGAACGCGTGTGCTCGTCGAGTCCAAGGGCGAAAAAGTTAGTCGGTTAACGTACTCTGCTTTTCGGTGACCTTGTCGTCTTTGAAAACGATCGTCACCGAGTCGTTGCCTTGCCGGTAAATGTAAGTCGTCTTCTTCATGATAATGAAATCCTTGTTATCGAGCTCGGTTGGCGGTCCGAGAATCGATTCCACCTGTTTCTTTGACATTCCTTCGGCCACTTCATCGACGTTGGCTTTGGTGATGCGCCGTCCGACACAGGAAATCGAGAGCACGAGTATGAGGACAAGAACGAACCGAGAAATAATTCGTAAGATCGACATATTCATCTGTCGCATTCGCCCATGACAAAGTCCAGACTCCCGAGCACAGCGGTAACATCGCTGACCATGTGGCCGGGCAGCAGCTCCGGCAAGATGCTCAGGTTCACAAATGATGGCGCGCGAATCTTCAGCCGATACGGGACTCCGCCTCCTCTGCTGTTGATGTAAAAGCCGAGCTCGCCCTTTGGATTTTCGGCCGCGAAATAAATTTCGCCCGGCGGCGCATCGAGGCCTTCGGTCACGACGATGAAATGGTGGATCAGTTCCTCCATTTTCGTCATCACGTGCGATTTTGGCGGCGTCATGTTTTTCCAATCGGCGACGTTGATCGGACCGCTCGGCAATTTGTCGATCACCTGCCGCAAGATTTTTGCGCTTTGCCGCATCTCTTCGACCCGCACCAGATAACGGTCGTAACAATCGCCCGCGCTCCCGATTATGACCTCGAAATCGTACTGCTCGTAATCGAGATACGGATGTTTGCGCCGCAAATCGTGTTCGATGCCGCTCCCGCGCAAATTTGGACCTGACAGCGCGTAAGCGATCGCCCGTTCTTTTGAAATAACGCCGATCTCTTTGGTTCGATCGACAAAGATGCGGTTTCGCGTCAGCAATTTGTCCATTTCCTCCAGCGCCGGCCCGAATCGATCGAGAAATTCGCGCAGCATCGGAATAAATTTTTCTGGCAGATCGCGAATCTGTCCGCCGACGCGGGTGTAGGAAGTGGTGAAGCGCGCGCCGCTGAGCAGTTCGCTCAGATCGTAAATTTTTTCGCGTTGGGTGAACGAATAGAGAAACACCGTCATCGCGCCGAGATCGAGCGCCATCGCGCCGAGGCCCATCAGATGCGATGAGATCCGCGAAAGCTCGCAGCAAATCACGCGGATTGCTTTTCCGCGCGGCGGAATTTCCCAGCCCATTAATTTTTCCACCGCCAGCGCGTAAGCCACGTTGTTCGCAAGCGGCGCGAGATAATCGAGCCGGTCGGTGTAAGGGACGAACTGATTGTATTGCATGTTCTCAGCAATTTTTTCGTCGCCGCGATGCAGAAATCCGACGTCCGGCATCGCTTTAGTGATGACCTCGCCATCGAGCTCGAGCACGAGTCGCAACACGCCGTGCGTTGCCGGATGCGACGGCCCCATGTTGAGAATCATTTTCTCGCCGATGTCGTGATCGGCGTGGCGCAATTTCGCATCCTCCGCTGCAACTCGCGTCACCGGATCGGGCGATTCAATTTCGCGCACAGTGAATGCCATAGAGCATTTATGCTCGCGAGTGAATCATCACGCGCAAGCGTAAAGTGATCCTGCAAAAATGAGCGCTCGCGCCGGGTCCACAACGCGATTAACAAAAGAAACGAGATGAAAAAGGTCGCGCTTTTATTTGCCGGACAAGGCGCCCAGGTCGTCGGAATGGGAAAAGATCTGGCCGAACAGTTTCCGACCGCGGCAGATCTGTTTCGGCGGGCCGACGAAATTCTCGGCCGCAAATTGAGCGACATCGCGTGGAACGGCCCGATCGAGCAGTTGACCAAGACTTCGAATTGCCAGCCGGCACTTTTTGTTCATGGCCTCGCCTGCTTGTCGATCTTACGCGAGCTGGCCGGCAATTTCACGATCGGTGGCGCGGCTGGTTTGTCGTTAGGCGAACTGACGGCGCACGCCGCGGCCGGCACCTTCGACTTCGATGCCGGCCTGAAGCTTGTGCAGAAGCGCGGCGAATTCATGGATGAAGCTTGCGCTGCGACCGTCGGTGGAATGGCGGCGATGATCGGCGCGGACGAAAACGCCGTGCGCAAGCTGGCTGCCGACGAAGATGTCGATGTTGCGAACATCAATTCTCCGGGCCAGATCGTCATTTCCGGGGAGCTGGCCAAGGTGGAGACGGCCGTCGCGGTCGCGAAAGAGCATGGCATTCGCCGGGCGACGATGTTGAATGTCGCCGGCGCTTATCATTCGCGTTTAATGCAGGCTGCCTACGAAAAATTAGGCGGAGCGCTGGCTCATGTTGTGGTGCAGCCGCCGCGTTTTCCTGTCATTAGCAATGTCACCGGCATGGAAGTGAAAACGCCGATTGAAATCCGGCAGACGTTGCAGGACCAGGTGACGAGCACCGTGCGCTGGGTCGATTGCATGGAAGGGCTGGTCGAACTCGGCTGCGATTTGTTCATCGAACTGGGGCCGGGCGGCGTGCTTGCCGGTCTGTTTAAGCGGACCCGAAAAGATATCGAGGTTATTTCGGTCAGCGATGTCGAATCGATCCGAGCCGGTGCAGCGCGACTCACCAGCTCGTAGCGAAGATCGACAATTGCGTTTCGGCATCGTAATTTTCTCACGTGAATCTGTCCGAGCGCGTTGATTCAGAGTTGAAAACGGCGATGCGCGAGAAAAACGCGACCAAGCTGGGCGTTCTGCGCATGCTTAAAGCCGCGCTCACGAACGCGACGATCGAAAAAGGTGGCGCGGATTCAAAGTTAACCGATGCCGAAGCCGTTCAGGTGATTCGTAAACAGGTGAAGCAGCGTCAGGATTCGATCGAAAGTTTTGAAAAAGGCGGGCGCGCCGAGCTCGCGGCGAAGGAAAAAGAGGAATTGTCGATCTTACAATCGTACTTGCCGCAAGGAATGAGCGCGGACGAAATTTCGAAAGTTGTGCGCGAGACGATTGCCGAAGTCGGCGCCAGTTCCAAAGCGCAAATGGGCGCGGTCATGAAAGCGGTGCAGGCGAAAGTGGCCGGTCGCGCCGATGGCAAAACGCTGAGCGCGGAAGTGCAGAAGCAACTCTCCTAGTTTCATGTTAAGCGCGATCATCGTCGCCGCCGGGAGCAGCGAACGAATGGGCTTCGACAAACTGTTCGCGCTGGTGAGCGGAAAACCGGTGATCGCGCACACGATCGCTGCATTCGAGCGCACCGATTGCGTCGACGAAATCATTTTGGTCGGCCGCGCCGATAGTCTGGGCGAATTTCGAAAGATTGTTAGCGAGCCGACGAAAGTGAAGCAGATCGTCGCCGGCGGAGCAGAACGGAGCGATTCGGTGCGCGCCGGACTCGATCACTTGAATCCAAAGTCCGATTTTGTTGCCGTGCACGACGCCGCGCGTCCGTTGGTGACCCCCGAAAAAATCACGCGCGTCTTTGAAGCTTGCCGGACGAGCGGTGGAGCGGCGACATTGGCCGAACCAATTAACGACACGCTCAAACGCGCCGATGCCGATCTTGCCGTCAAGGAATCGGTCGATCGCAGCGGCATTTACGGGATGCAAACACCGCAAGTTTTTGCGAGAAAATTGTTGGAAGAAGCTTACCAGACGGTGGAGAGGAAGAATGTCTCGGTCACCGATGAAGTTTCCGCCGTCGAACTTCTCGGCCACAAAATTGTCCTCGTCCCGAATCACGATTTTAATTTCAAGATCACTTACCCGCGCGATCTGCCGATGGCCGAATTCGTTCTGAAACAGCGAGCGGCGAATAAGTAATCCAAGGGGCTTCCAGGAATCGTGCGATGAGAGACGAGCAGTTCATAGAACCGCGCACGTCTTGGTACCGTTGGATCGCCTTCATCGTTTTCTTCGTCTCCGGTTTCGCGGCGTTGCTCTATCAGGTCATTTGGCAGCGCTTGCTCGTGTTCTTTTCGGGCGCGGATGTTTACTCGGTCACGCTGATCGTGACTACTTTCATGGCCGGACTCGGCCTTGGAAATCTGGTGGGCGGTTACATAGCCGACCGATTATCAAGGCTGGTCAATCTGGTCCTGTTTATCTTGGCCGAACTGGGGATCCTGATTTTCGGCCTTTTGAGCAAAGGATTTTTTTACGATTTCCTCTACACGCGGCATCCGGAACTCGCACAATCAAGTTGGTTACTGTGGATCGTTTTGTTTTGCAGCTTGTTATGGCCGACGTTTTTCATGGGCGTCTCGCTGCCGTTGCTGGCCAAAGCGCTTACCCGCGATGTTCGGGAAGCGGCGCCAACAATCGGTCG
>DASTJU010000219.1:0-3239 GCA_035716295.1 Chthoniobacterales bacterium
CGCTGCGTTCTCCTGTTTTGGATCGATCTCGATCTTTTGCTGCTCGTTAGGCCAACCCTCGAGATGCGCCGTCAAATCGTGTGACCGCGCCGGTAATTCGAGCCGCAACGGAGTGCGCCCTCGCGATTTTCCGTCCACAAAAATCTCAGCTCCGCTTGGCTCGCTGGTGATGTTCATTGTCGCGCTAACGAAGGCGAATGACTTGCTGGTTCTGTCGCCGCGCTGGATTTCAACCTCGTCGCGCATTTCCCAATCGCCGCGATGCGCGATCAGTGAATATTTTCCCGTTGGAAGATCGACAATCGATTGCGGGGTTGTGCCCTCTCGCGAAATCTGACCGTCTGCGCTCCGAATGGAAAATTGCGCTCCCGGTGGATCGGATTGGATTTCAAGTGCGCCCTTGCTGCGCACGAGACGAAACGCAGGCGGATCAAACGATCGCTTGCCGCCAAGGTCTACCGCCGACTCTACCGGCTCATAACCGGGACTCATGATCCGCAGGTTGTATTTGCGCGCCTCTAAATCCGCGAACGTCGCCGGACTTTTCTGCGCATGATCGCCCAGGACGACGAGCGCGCCGGTCGGTTCAGTTCGAATCGTCGTTCGTAAATGGAGATCGAGATTCGGTTGTTCGCGCTGTTGCCAAAACCAAACACCGGCAACCGCGATCGCCAGGATCGACATCGCCGCCAACAAAACCTTGGTGCGCGATTTTCGCGGGCGTTCGCCGCGCTCGAGCGTCGCAAGGTCGCGATGCATTTCCGCGGCCGAGTCGTAACGCTTCTTCGGATCGTTCGCGCACGCTTTGACCAGCACGTTGTTGAGTTGCAACAGCTGCTCGCGATCGGGTCGCTGGCTCAATTGCGAATCGATCTCTGGAAAATCGAGCCGGTCTTTTCCGGTGCAGGTCTCGTAAAGAAGCTTGCCCAGACTGTAAACGTCAGCCTGCGGTGTTCCCGGTCCCTCCGGCGGAACATAACCTTCCGTGCCGACGAACGATTGTTGTCCACTCGCCGCTACTAGTCCGATGTCGGCAAGTTTCGGAACGCCTTCGGTAAAAATGATGTTCGACGGTTTGATGTCGCGATGCGACAGCCCACGCGTGTGCAACGCCTCCAGCGCGTCGGTTAACGAAATACCCAGGCGGATCGATTCATCAGCCGACAGCCGTTTCTGTCGAGCGAGATCGCTCTTCAACGTGCGTGGCTCGTAACTGGCGATGTCGATCTCGCGACCGGCCAGGTGATCGTCCGCCAGCTCCATGCTGTAATAGAGATATTCGTTCGTGCGGCCGACGTGCAGGATGTCGATAAACCCGGCATGTCCGCGCGAGATCGGTTCGAAGGCGGACATTCCTTCGAATTCGCGCAGAAACGCGCGCTCGCTCTCAAATGTGCTCCGATAAACAATTTTTACCGCGCGCAACGCGCCGGTGACCGTCCGGGCCAGCCAAATCTCGCCATAAGCGCCGCGCCCGATCACGCGCAGGAGTTCGTGATCAGGAATGATTGGGACTTGAGCGGAAACTTGGTCGGGAATGGTCGCGATTTTACACAAGCGATGACCGCGAAGCAATTGTGCAGGACGTAGATGTCGATCTTAGCGGCCGAGTTTTTCCAGCGCTTTGATCTCCTTTTTCAGGACCGCCGCTACCCGATGCCGCGCCAGATAAACCTGCCCGATGCTAATTCCCAATTGATCCGCCACTTTTTGCGCCGGCCATTCCTTGCGCACATAGCAGTCGAAAATCTGAAACTGTTTATGATCGACCTTCTTTTTTGCCCGAGCGATTGCCGCCTCAAACAGATTTTCCTTCCATTCTGTTTCCCAGACCGCGTCAAGATCGACAACGTTCGCGTCCGCTACGCGCTCGATCGTCGCGGTCAGACGATCGTCGATGCCGCGCGGACCTTTCGCGTTGCCCGGCTCGCGTTTTCGAAATTGGTCGACGATCCGCCAACGCGTGATTTGCAGGAGCCAGCCTTTGAAGGAACCAACCGCCGGATCGTATTTCAGTTTGTCGATCTTCTTAGCCACCGTGATGACGGTTTCCTGCACGACCTCTTGCGCTTCCGCGTCCGTGAGGCCTGACTTGCGCGCGGTCGAATAAATCAGCTTCCAGTAAGTATCGAAGAACTCCTGCCAGCGCTTCTGGTCGTCCCAATTCACCAGCCGATCGACCAAACTCCGGCGGGTGGTGGCTAAACCTGGGCTTCTCACCCGGCCGTTCTAGCCCAAGAAATTGCCTAGGAAAAGTCTTCTGAAAGATTTTTGATAGCGGGGCGTATTCACCTCATGAAAACTCCCGCAGCTCTCTCCAAAGCATTCGCAGTTATCGCTCTAGCCGCCGCGTTTGTCCGGCGCATTCCCGGACAAATCTTCGGAAATATTTCCTGGCGGCCGCCGCGCTGGCTGAGCCGAATCGGCGAGAGTTGGAACCGGCTCCAGCTCGCTTATCCGCGTCTGATCGCGCCCGCGGTCCTGACCCTTTTCGCCATCCTGTGCGCGAGCGCGTGGACTTGGCACTGGTACTCGCATTTGCCCAAGCCACATCGTGTCACGGCGAAGATCTCGCCGATCGAAGTCACCAAACTGGAGAAGGATCTCAAATTTCCGCGGCTCACAGTTTATTTCAGCGAATCGGCCGCGCGGCTGGACGATTTAAAGAAGCCGGCAGTCCAAGGCGTCGAGCTTCAGCCGCACTTAAATGGAACCTGGCACTGGATCAAAGACGATATTCTTGTCTTCGAGCCGACCGAAGATTGGCCGGCCGACCAGAAATTCCGTGTCGTCTTCGACAAGACATTTTTCCCGAGTCAGGTGCGAATGGAGCGGTTCACTTACGAAACGCAGACTCCGCCGTTCGGAATCGCGATCAAACAAGTTGAGCTGTTTCAAGACCCGACCAATCCGGCCCAGCGCACGATCACCGCGACGCTCGAGCTGACGCACGCAGTCGAAGCCGGCGAGTTGGATCGACATCTGCAATTCGCGACCGTCGGCGGTTCGAACCCTTTCGCGTCAAACGATCCGGCTCTGCATTTCAAAATCACTTACGGATTGCATCAGCGGGTCGCATTTGTGCGGAGCTCGCCGATCAAGCTGCCGGAGCAGGACGATTTTGCGAAGTTGATGTTGAGCAAAGGCGTCCGCACATCCCAGGGCGGCGCTCAATCCAAGAACGATCTCGAACAAAAAGTCCAGATCCCATCACTCGCATCGATGTTCAAGGTCGATTC
>DASTJU010000220.1:0-7031 GCA_035716295.1 Chthoniobacterales bacterium
GGCGCGACCATAAAATCGCCTTTCTTGACGAATCGCTCTGACAAAATGCCGGCCAGCTCCGGCCAAAGATTTTCCTGTTCCCAATATTGAAAAACGCCGGGACCCGCCATCGGTGGATCGAGTTTATAACCAAAGTCAGGCGTCATCATCGATTTGAGCATCTCGACATCGCGATTCGCCACGGCTTTGCGAAGTCGGCCGACAAACGCCTGGAAATCGACATCGGTGCCTTCCTCACGGAGGTTCGCCTTGGCCTTCTTCTTGAGTTCGGCCTGCTTGAGCTTCTCTTTCTTTTGCTGAGGCGTTTGGCAGCCGGTGAAAGCAAATGCGGACGCGAGTAAACAGGTAAGCAGGATTCTCATCGGCCTAACGTCTGTCACGTTTGTGACCTAGATTCAAGAACGGACGCGCGAGAACGACGGCGGTGGATTCGGACCGGATGCGTGAAAAAGAAGAAGTAAGTCGCACTGGCAAGATCGACAATTGACGCGGACGGGCTCACCACCCGGCGCGGACCGTCTCTTAGCGCTACGAAGACATTCTCGCTCGTCAACTCAGTCGGGCGCGGGATGCTGGTGTAGTGGCGGCCAAACGCGTGCAATTGGTGGGCGTCGGAAGTCGCGATCAGGGGTTTGCCAAATTGCGCGGCCACTTTCACGGCCCGGCGGTTCAAATCGAAAAGGCCCTTGTGAAAGTGGCAAACCTCGATCGCATCAAAGCAATCCATCTCATCGAGAAGTCGTTCGCCGATCGAACCGCCCAGCACGTAAAACGGATGCGGCGCGAAAGTGAAGATCGACAATCCACGGCGCACGCGAAGTTTTCGAACATCTTCGAAAGTTTTTAGCGCGGCGACTTCCGCCGCCGTCACGTTCAGCAAAATGATGTCGGCGCCCTGCAATCGCACTTCCGCCGCCGGGATCAGCAGAATTCCCATCGCCGCTGCATCCGCGAACACTTCGGCGCGATCGAACACTGTATCGTGCAAGGTGATGGCGAGCGCACCGAAACCGAGTTGCTTTGCGCGCTCGAGCAATTGATGCGCCGAATAATCGATCACGTCCTTTGGATCGTCGAGCGTGTGGATGTGCAGATCGACCTTGATCCAGTCAGCTTCGGTTTTTGGCTCGGAGATCGACATCGTGGCGGAAGTTACCTGCGAATGATAAGCATTTCACTCGCCAACGCACTTGCGACTGGAACCGTTCTGCGGAAGATTTACGCTCTCGCTCACCTGCTCGGGTGGTGGAATGGCAGACACGTACGTTTGAGGGGCGTATGCCGAAAGGCATGCGGGTTCAAGTCCCGCCCCGAGCACCATCTTTCAGCGCGTTAACAATTTTTCGGCTCGATCAGTTCCCGATTCAAGCCGCTCAAGAAAAACGACTTAGTAAAATCGCCATCAATTTCTAAAAAAACTGTGGGAACCACTCCTCTGGCGAAATCCGATTCCGTTTCGATGGCAAGCCAGCGTAAAAGGGGAAGTCGGCCGGCGAACGGAAGTGCCGCGAAAAAAGAAGATAGCGGCACCGTCTGCGCTTTGTGCGGTCGCGTCATGCAACCTGGCAGCGCTGCCAGTGAAGAACCGGTCATCTATAGTATCTGCGCGACGTGCAAACGGGTGCCGTACCGTAATCCCGGATCGACCGCGTCACTTTCCTAACTCGACCAGAATTGCTTTCTGGACATGCAACCGGTTTTCCGCCTGATCGAAGATCGTCTGCGCATGCGCTTCGAATGTCTTCTCGTCGATCTCCTGTCCGCGATGCGCCGGCAAACAATGCATCACCATCGCGTCGCGTTTGGCCAGCTTCACCACTGCTTCGTTGATCCAGTACGGACCCAGCTCGGCTTCGCGCCGGGCTTCCTCCGCTTCTTTTCCCATCGAAACCCAAATGTCGGTGTAAAGCACATCGGCATCGCGCGCCGCCACGGCCACATCGTCCGTGCAAGTCACGCGCCCGCCCGCGCTCTCGAGCAGTTTCTTTTTCGGCTGATATTTTTTGTGCGACGCGATCCGCAATTCGAAATCCAATTTTCCCGCCGCGAAGAGCCACGACCGCGCTGTGTTTGAAACGCCGTCGCCGATGTAGGCGACAACCGTCTTCTCGATCTTGCCGCGTTTCTCAATGATTGTAAAAATGTCGCCGAGGATCTGACATGGATGTTCGTCATCGGTCAGCGCGTTGATCGTCGGAACGCCGGAAAACTCGGCGAACTCCTCGATGTCGCTCTGGGCATAAGTTCGGATGACTGCGCCGTGAATCATTCGCGCCAGGACGCGCGCAGTGTCCTTGATCAATTCACCGCGCCCAAGCTGCGCGTCCGCTGCGTTCAAATAAATCGTTTCGCCGCCGAGTTCGCGGATCCTGACATCAAACGAAACCCGTGTCCGGGTGGACGGTTTCGAAAAAATCAAAGCCCACGTTTGTCCCGCGAGTGGCTGCGCCGAAATCTTTCCACGATTTGTTTTGAGCTCGGCCGTCCGGCGCAGGATCCGCTCGATCTCCTCTCGCGAAAGCTGCTCGATGCTCAGCAAATGCTTCATTGAACTCTTCCTCTCACTCTTTGTTGCCAAGATCGACAACTAGTTTTTCGATAATGCGCAAGCCTTCCTCCGCTTCGCCCCGCGAAAGATTCAGTGCCGGCAACAATCGGATGACAGAATTGCCCGCCGGCACGGTGAGGAGATTACGCTTGTGCAACTCCTTCACGATTTCGACTGCTTTAAACTGCGGTTGGAATTCAATTCCAATCATCAACCCAAGCCCGCGCACGACTTTCACCACTTTTGGAAATCGTTGCTGAACTGTTTGTAATTCGCGCAAAAAAAAGTCGCCGGTGTCGCGCGCGTTTGCAGCCAGATTTTCGCGCTCGATCACCTCGAAGATCTTCAGCGCAACCGCGCACGCCAGAGGTGTACCGCCAAACGTGGTTGCGTGCGTCCCCGGGGAAAGAACGTTCGCGAATTTCTCCCGCACCCAAAACGCGCCCATCGGAAATCCGCCGCCCAACGACTTCGCCATTGAAACTGCGTCCGGCAGAACATCGACATGTTCGTTTTCCAAAATGCGCTGCCAGCTTTGAAATTTGCCGGTGCGAAAATGCCCGGCCTGCACTTCATCCAACAGCAAAAGTAAGTTTCGCTCATCACAAAGCCGGCGCAGACCGATCAAGTACTCCGGTTTGGCAATGGTGATTCCACTTTCGCCCTGCACCGGCTCGATCAAAACGGCTGCAGTTTTTGGCGTAATCGCGCCGCGCATCGCGTCGAGGTCGTTGAACGGCACTTGTTTGAATCCCGCGACCGGCGGTTCAAATCCTTTTTTCACTTTTTCCTGACCGGTTGCCGCGATCCCGGCCAGCGTGCGCCCATGAAATGAATCGACGGTCGTGATGATTTCGTAACGACCGTCGTCGTGCCCAAATTTTCTGGCAAGTTTGAACAGGCCCTCGTTCGCTTCCGCGCCGCTGTTGCAGAAAAAGACCCGCCCCGGCGCGATTAGATCGACAATCCGTTTCCCAAGCCGCCCCTGGAGCTCATTATAATATAGATTCGAAACATGGATCAGTTTTCGCGATTGCTCGGTTAGCGCGTTGGTTATCTCAAGATGGGCGTGGCCTAACGAGCAGACGGCAATTCCCGCGGCAAGATCGAGATAACGCTTCCCATCGACGTCCCAAACGTAACTGCCCTCGCCCCGCTCGAGGACGAGATCGAACCGCGCATACGACGGGACCACGTTTTGCTCGAACAACTCGCGAATGCGTTTTGTTTCGTTTTGCACAATGGCCGACGTTGGCGCTGGTAAAACCTCTTTCATAACACGACTTCGGTCCCGACTCCCGCGTCGGTGAAAATTTCAAGCAAGACGGAATGCGGAATTCTTCCGTCCACGAATTGGACTTTTTCAACGCCGCTCTCAATTGCCGCCATCGCGCTGTCTACTTTCGGGATCATCCCCTCGCCGATCACGCCGGCCTTTCGCAATTGCGGAACTTCGCTCACCGGCAAGTGCCTGAGCAGGCTCTCGTCTTTCTTCGGATCGCGCAGCAAACCAGGCACATCGCTCATGAACACCAAGCGGCGCGCTTTCAATGCGATCGCAGTTTTCGCTGCCGCGATGTCGGCATTACAATTGTAAATCTTGCCGTCATCGCCAAGCGCCGTCGGACTGACGACCGGCGTGACACTGCGTCGAATGCATTCGCGCAATGGTTCCACGTTCACGTCGCAAACTTCGCCGACGAAACCGAGATCGACATCTCCGTCTTTTTCATCTTTCGCCGAAAATTTCCGACACCGAAAAATGTCGGGGCCGGCGAAACCGCGCGCTTTTCCGCCGAAGTCCTGGATCGCTTTCACAATTTCAGGATTAATTTCGCGCGAGAGAACGCGATCGACAATTTCCGCACTGGCGGCGTCGGTCACGCGATAGCCGTGCACGAATTCAGATTTCACACCGGCTTCCTCGAGCGCACGCGTGATTGCTTTGCCGCCGCCATGCACAACCACCGGATTAATTCCGACGGCCTCGAGAAAAACCACGTCGCGCGCGACCCGGTGCCGTTCTTCCGGATCCGGCGAATCCATGAAACTGCCGCCGTACTTCACCACGAAAACCTGGCTGCGGAAACGCTGGATGTAAGGCAACGCTTCGAGCAACGTCGCCGCTTTCGAAATAATTTTTTTCATCAGCCGCCGAGGGTCGCGGGATCTGTAATATCGCCTTTGTTGAACGCGACGTAATTCTCAGTCAGATCAGCCGCGTAGAGAACGAACTCGCCCCGTCCGCAGTGAAGATCGACATGTAGGTCGAAGTCCGGCGCGGAAGTAATCTTCGCCAGCGTTTTCAAGGCGACATTTGTCGGACGACCGCGCCGAAATGCAAAAAGAATTTTGCGGCTGTTCGGCTCCGCATAACCGACATCGACCAGCCTTTCATCGACATCGGCTTTCGAATAGCCGAGCGCGCACAGAATTCGACCCCAGTTCGGGTCGCCGCCGCACCAGCTCGTGCGCACGAGCGAGCTGTTCGCAATCGCTCGCGCGGCCAATTCCGCGTCGCGATCGTTGCGCGCGCTATGCAAATGAAGCGCGACAAATCGCGAAGTGCCTTCACCGTCCCGCACAATCATCTTCGCTAGTTCGCGACAAACGAAATTGAGCGCATTCTGAAATTGGGAACGCCGGATTTCGGATTTCGAATTTCCAGCAAGCCCATTTGCGAGCGCGATCACGGAATCGTTCGTGCTCATGTCGCCGTCGACCGTTATGCGGTTAAAACTTTGCGTGACCGCAATTTTGAGTGCGCGCTTCAACGCCGCAGGTTCGATCGCGGCGTCGGTGGTAATGAATCCGAGCATGGTCGCCATCCCCGGCTGAATCATGCCGGCGCCTTTGCAGATCCCGCCGATTCGGATTGTGGATTTTCCAACCTTGAGCGCGACCGCAATTTCTTTTCGGCACGTATCGGTAGTCATGATCGCCTCGGCGACCTGTCGCGCGTTCGATGTCGATCTTGCAATGCGCGGTGCGCACGCTCCCATGCCACGCTCGATATTTTTCATCGGCATCGGCACACCGATCCGGCCGGTCGAACAAACGAAAACGTCGTTCTCATCAGTAGATATTGCTTTTGCCGCGAGCTGGGTCATGCGACGTGCGTCCACCATTCCTTGCTGACCGGTGCAAGCATTGGCGTTTCCGGAATTCACTACTATCGCTCGCGCAAATTTTTTGCTCGCGCGTTGGCGGCTAATTTTTACCGGGGCGGCGCAAACCTGATTCGTTGTGAACACTCCCGCTACTGCCGCGGGCACATCGGAAACGATCAAGGCTAGATCGCGCTTTTGCCCTTTCTCGGAGCCTTTGCCGGTGCCGAGCTTCTTGATGTCGCAGAAAACCGCGGCGCACTTGAAACCGCGCGGTGCGCAAATCGAACCGGGAACTTGTCGAAACGGATTTTTCAAATCAGCCCTGCAGTCTCGGGAAATTCGAGCATCAGATTCATGCATTGAACCGCCTGGCCACTCGCACCTTTAACGATGTTATCGATTGCGCTCATGACCACGACACGGTGCGTGCGTTTGTCGATCCTCCAGGCGACGTCGATGAAATTCGTGCCGACGACGTTTTTTGTGTCGGGCAGACGTTCGTTACCAAGTAAACGCACGAACGGTTCTTCGGCGTAGGCGCTGTTGAAAATTACCGCCGGATCCAGATTGACCACGTTGCCCGCGATATCGGCATAAATCGTTGTCACAATGCCACGATTCACCGGCACCAAATGCGGCGTAAATTGGATCATCATTTTTTCGCCGGCCAGAATCGACAGTTCCTGCTCGATCTCGGAAAGATGTCGATGTTTTGGGACACCGTAGGGGCGGACGCTTTCGTTGCACTCCGAAAAAAGATAGTCCGCTTCCACTTTGCGACCGGCGCCGGTCACACCGCTCATGCTCGCGACCAAAATCGTTTTGCGATCGATCGCTTTTCGGCGAATGAGCGGCCGCAGCGGAATCAGAATGCTGGTCGGATAACAACCCGGGCAGGCGACAAGTTTCGCTTCGCGAATTTGGTCCCGGTAAATTTCGGGCAATCCGTAAACCGATTTGCCTAACAAATCCGGCGCGGGATGATCGTGGCCATAAAATTCCTGGTAAACGGCGGCGTCTTTCACCCGGAAATCAGCACTAAGATCGACAACACGCGCGCCGGCGGACAATAGCGGCTTGGCAAATTCGGCCGCAAGGCCGTGCGGCAGCGCAAGAAAAACAAGACTCGCATCCCGCGCGATTTGTTTCGGGTCAGGATCGGAAAATTTGAGCGCGGCCGCAGTTTTCTGGTGGGCAAAACGCGGAAAAACCTGCGCGAGCGATTTGCCGGCCAATTGCCGCGACGTTGCTGCGACAAGATCGACCTGCGGATGCGCCAGGAGCAGACGCACCAGTTCTTCGCCGGCGTACCCGGAAGCGCCCACCACCGCGACCTTCGTTCTTGTCACAACGCGCAATGCGTATTCCGTCTC
>DASTJU010000221.1:0-5481 GCA_035716295.1 Chthoniobacterales bacterium
ATTCGCGACTAACTCAGCCAAAGGCGAGCACGTGCGCATTCAACCGTTACTCGATTGGACTGAAGTGGACGTCTGGCGCTACATCCAGCGCGAAAAGATTCCCATTCCGCAAATGTATTTTTCGCGAAAAGGAAAACGATTTCGTTCGTTAGGCTGCAGTCCGATCACGCAGCCGATTGAAAGCAACGCCTCGACGATCGACGAGATCATTACTGAGCTGGAGGCGACGAAGGTCGGCGAGCGCGCCGGTCGCGCCCAGGATCACTACGAGCGCAACGCGATGCAAAAGCTCAGAGCCAAGGGCTTTTTATGACGAAAGAATCCTTGCCGCTCAAAATTGTTTTTGTTGGTCATGTCGACCACGGGAAATCGACGTTGATCGGGCGGATTCTGCACGACACCGATTCGTTGCCGGAAGGCAAGATCGACATGGTGAAGAAAGCCTGCGCGGCGGAAGGAATGGAATTCGAGTTCGCGTTCGTGCTCGATGCATTGCTGGAGGAGCAAAAACAGAACGTCACGATCGACACAACCGAGATCCGTTTCAAAACCAAGCGCCGCAAATACATCATTATCGACGCGCCGGGGCACAAAGAATTCCTAAAGAACATGATCACCGGCGCATCGCGCGCCGATGCGGCCGTGCTCGTGATCGCGGCGAACGAAGGCGTGCGCGAACAAAGCCGGCGTCACGCCTATCTGCTGAGTTTGCTCGGGGTCAAACAATTGATCGTTGTCGTGAACAAAATGGATCTCGCGGATTTCTCAGAGAAGAAATTCGAAGAAATCCAAAAGGAATATCGAAAATTTCTCAAGGAACTCGGACTTGAAGCGCGCGTATTCGTTCCCGCATCGGCCAAGAATGGGGACAACGTTGCCAGCGCGAGCTCGCCTTCGGACGAGTCCGTCCGTATGGCGGACAAGAAAATGAAATGGCATCGCGGGCCGACCGTGCTCGAAGCGCTCGATTTGATGGAATCGCAAAGCGCCGATGTCGATCTCCCGCTTCGGTTTTGCGTCCAGGACGTTTATCGATTCGATGAGCGTCGCATCATTGCCGGCCGGATCGAGACCGGAAAACTCAGGGTAGGGGACGAACTCGTTTTTTCGCCGGCAAACAAGGCTTCGAAAGTTCAGTCGATTGAAGAGTGGGGCGCAAATGGCGAAAGCGAAGCGGTTGCCGGCGATTCAATCGGGATCACTCTGAGCGAACAAATTTTCGTGGAGCGTGGCTACGTTGCTTCGCATCAAACGGACACGCCGATCGAAGCAAACCGCGTCCACGCGGATGTGTTCTGGATCGTGCGCGAGCCGATGCGGGCTGGCCATCTCTACGATTTGCGTTTGGCGACGCAGGAAGTGAAATGCGAAATCGTTTCGATCGACGAAGTGATGGATTCGTCAACTCTCGAAGCCACGAAAGAGAAGCGCGAACAGCTTGAGCGGAATGAAGTGGGCCGGCTTACACTTCAAACGCGCAGTCCGCTGGTGATCGACAACCATGATCGAATTCCGAAGCTTGGGCGCTTTGTCATTGTCGATGATGGCCAGATTTGTGGCGGCGGCACAATTTTCGGCGGCGTTTATACCGACCGCACGGTCGCCAAGAGCAAAAATATTTTCTGGGTTGAAGGAAAAATCACCGCCGAAGCGAGAGCGGTACGAACGGGGCATCGCGGCGCGGTGGTTTGGTTCACGGGTTTGTCGGGCGCAGGAAAATCTACAATCGCGCAATCACTCGAGCGCGAACTCTTCGCTCGTGGAATGCAAACCTATGTCCTCGACGGTGACAACATTCGTCACGGTTTGAATTCTAATCTCGGGTTTTCACCTGAAGACCGGGTCGAAAATATTCGTCGCGTGAGCGAAGTCGCGAAACTGATGGCCGATTCGGGGGTGGTCGCGATTACGGCGTTTATTTCGCCTTACCGAATGGATCGCCGCCGCGCCCGCGAGATCGCACTCGAAGGCAACGCCGAGTTCGTCGAAGTGTTTGTGGACGCGCCGCTGTCGGTGTGCGAAGCGCGCGATCCAAAAAGTCTCTACAAGAAAGCGCGTGCCGGAGAGATTCGCGAGTTTACCGGAATCGACGCGCCTTACGAACCGCCCGACGACGCCGAGATTATCGTTCACACCGATCGGCAAACGGTAAACGAATCGGTCGCGACAATCCTCGAAGGATTGTTGCCGCGATTAGAACCGGGAGGATCCAATGGCTGACCCGAAAGATGTCGATGTTACGATTCGCGCGGCCGAAGCCGCCGATATCGAAGCGTTGGCAGATTTAATGATTCAGCTCGGTTACGAAACGCGCGCATCGGAAATGCAGATGCGAATGGAAGCGATTCGCGCTGACAAGAATTACGCGACGTTTGTCGCCGTGAGCAAAGGCAAAGTGTGCGGAATGATCGGCACATTCACCTGTTATACCTACGAGCATAACAGTCCTTCGGGCAGAATTCTGGCGCTGGTCGTGTCAGACAAGATGCGCGGCCGCGGCATTGGTCACGCGCTTATTGCCGCCGCTGAAAAAAATCTCGCCCAAAAAAATATCTCACGCGTGGCGGTGAACACGCGGTTCGAACGCAAGGAAGCGCACGAGTTTTACGATAAGGCTGGCTATACCCGCAACGGCTTCCGCTTCGTGAAGGAATTGCCGATGTCGGCGGATTAGAGTTGGAGACGGCCCGCCCTCGGGCCGTTGCGTAACTTCTTTCCGGGCTGAGGGCAGCCCGGCTCCAACTGCGCGAGAATCAACCCACAGCCTGTGTGGGATAATTGAGGCTAACAACGTTAACGCGGCTCGATTCAATCACGTCGTAGACGATCTTACCCAGCTCAGCCGCTTCGTACGGTTTGGCGATCACGCCGCGGAATCCGAAATCCTGATAACGGCTCATGGTCGCATCGGTGGCGTAACCGCTTGAGACAATCGCGTTCACGGTCGGATCGATCTCGATCAATTTCTTGAGCGCCTCTTTTCCGCCAATACCGCCGGGAAGCGTTAAATCAAGAATGACGACATCGAAGCGTTTGCCGGCTTTGAGTTTTTCGTAGTACAACTCTATGCCTTGGAGCGCGGTCCCGGCTTGCGAAACCTCGTAACCGAGTCGGGTCAGGGTGAATTCAACGAGATCGCGAATCGCGTCTTCGTCATCCACCACGAGGACGCGACCGGTCCCGGACATGGCGGGCGTCAGTTTCCGCGGCGCGTCAGCTGGCAATTCCTCCTGATACTCAGCGGCTGGCAGATAAATTGTGAAAACGGTGCCGACGTGCACTTCTGATTCAGCCGTCATCAAGCCATTGTGATTTTTGATGATAGAATAAGCGGTGGCCAAACCAAGACCGTTGCCCTTGGGCTTGGTGGTGAAATAGGGATCGAAAATCCGCTTCATGTATTTTTCCGGTATGCCGACACCTTCGTCGCGGATACGGATTCGAACGTAATCTCCCGGAGCAAGATCGGGAATGACTGCGTCACTAGTGTCGTAGCAAAAATTCTCGCAACTGACATGGAGCGTACCACCATTTGGCATCGCCTGGTCGGAGTTGACGACGAGGTTCGCGATCACCTGACTGATCTGGCCAGCGTCGATTTCAGCCGGTGCGAGATCCTCCCCGAACTCGAATTCGCTTCGGTTGCGGCTGCCGCGAAGTGAGAAGCTGACTGTGTCTTGGATTAATTTTCCAATCGAGGCGGTCTTTTTGATTGGTGCCCCGCCGCGAGCGAAAGTCAGGAGCTGTTGGGCGAGATCGCGTGCACGAAGAGAGGCATTTTTCGCGTCGTCCAAACGCTCCGCCATTTCGGCGTCCGGCGGAAGAAGCAACGAGGCGAGGGAAATGTTCCCGATAATCGCGGTCAGAAGGTTATTGAAATCGTGTGCGATGCCGCCGGCGAGAAGTCCGAGCTGCTCGAGCGTTTCTGCCTTTCGACGCTCTGCGTCGGCGCGTTGCCGCGCAGTGATATCGCGGAAAACGAGGACGACGCCGGCGACTTCGTTTTTGCTGTCGCGAATCGCCGAGGCTACCTGTTCGATCACGCGCTCATTTCCATCGCGCGAAGTGAGGGTGACGTTTTCAGGCAGATTGAGCAGAATCGATTGCGCCTCGCTGCGATAACCGCTCTTCTGCGTTTTTGCTTGTGCGGCAAGATCGACGGTCACGTCAAAGACGGATTTGAGCGGCTGGCCGATTCCTTCTGTTGAGCTCCAGCCGGTCAATTTTTCCGCTTGGCTGTTCATCATGATCACCTTGCCGTCGACATCAGTGGTGATAACGCCGTCACCGATGGCGCGAAGGGTTACGGCGAGGCTTTCCTTTTCAGCCGCGATCTGTTGTTCAAAACGCTTCCGCTCGGTTACGTCGCGAACCATCGCAACGTAGAGCCGTTGCTGATCGATGATCATTTCGCTCAGCGACATTTCGACCGGGAAAGTAATATGTTTGCGGGTCCGACCGAGAGCGAGTGTGCTGCCGCCGGTCCGGCGCATGATCTCCATCCAGTTACAAACGACCGGCTTGGTATCGTGCTCGCTTTCGTAACGTTTCGGAACCAGCCGCGTGAAATTGTGGCCGATCATTTCGTTGTCGCGACAGCCGAACATTTTTTCCGCCGCCGGATTCATCGAGCGAATGGCGCCGTTCTCATCGACCGTGATCATTCCGTCGAGAATGTTGTCGATCACGGAGCGAATGTGAGTCTCGGCGCCTTCCAGCTCCGAAAGCTGGCGTCGCACGAGAACGAAACTGTAACTGTTGGAAGCAACGAGCAGGCAGACGGCGAACAGGGCTACGAATGCCAAAGCGGACGTCCGAAAAATTCTCTGACGAGTGGCTGAATTTGCGCGCAGTTCGTAAAGATTCAGCTCGTTCTTCTCGAAATCTGTAAGCTTTTGGCGGATACCGCCCATCATCGTGTCGCCTATTTCGATCAACGCCAGGGCGTCGACATCTTTGCCGGCCCGCTTGGCGTCGATTTGCGGAGTGGCAGACTTGTCGATCCACATTTCCACGTTCGAATGGATTTCGGCCAGCAGTTGAGCTTGGGCTGGAGAATTCGCGACCAAAATCGAGAGATAACCATTGTAGGTGTAGAAGTCTGCAATCGCGCGTTTGTAGGCTTCAAAGAAACTATTCTCACCGGTTAGCAGATAGCCACGTTTCTCCTTTTCCATTTCCACCACCGAACGATCCAATTTTGGCAGAAAATCCAATATCTGCGCCGATTGCGTTGCCCATTCCTGATCATGCATGCGCTGGTTGAGCACGATCTGCTCTTCGTCCTGCAACGATTGAAGAACTTCGCGCGCTTGATCGAGGAGAGAATTGCCAAGCGCGAAAGAGCCAGTGCCGTTGGTCTCGGCTCTGCTAGGGATGGCGCCTTTCGCTCGCCGCGCGTTCATTTCCGGAGTCGCGACGCTGTCGAGCCATTTTTGAACGACTTCCTGGGCTTTGATTACGCGTTTGCGTTGCCGCGGT
>DASTJU010000222.1:0-7675 GCA_035716295.1 Chthoniobacterales bacterium
CGATCGACAATTGCCTGTCGAACTCGGCGTTGAACTTCCTCGGTCTCACCGCGCAACATCGTGGTTTGATTTGCGACGCCGACTGTTTTGAGATGCACGTCCGGATCGAATCCCGGCGAATAGGCGCCACGGAATTTTTCGAGGAAGGCCTGCTTGTCGCCGCCGTGGCGGATGTAATTACAGACATAATCGGTGTCGGCCAGAGTGAGCACGACCAGATAATGTCCTTTGCCGTCCCCGAGTGCGCGGGAGCTGGTCGCTTTTGTTTCCTCATGCTCGGCTTTCCCGTGAATGATGGAGGTGGCCGATTCGCTGGCGTATTTGCGAACGCGTTTCCAAACGCTCATCACGTCGCCACAAGTCGTGTCCACGATCTGGCAGCCGCGTTCCTTGATTTGCTGCTGAATCGACAGTTCGGTGCCGAACGCCGGTACAATGACAACGTCGTCCGGTCCGAGCTCAGCAATGTCGGCCTGCTTGTTTGGGCCGGTCAGGTTTTTGATCCCGAGCGACGCTATCTGCTGATTGACCTCGGGGTTATGAATGATTTCACCGACAATAAACAGGCGACGGTCCTTGAAAACTTTCCGGGCGGCGTAGGCCAGATCGATCGCCCGCTCGACCCCATAGCAAAAGCCAAATTCCTTCGCGAGGCGGACAGTCGTGTCGCCAACGCGAACAATTCCTCCAGCGCGGCGAACTTTATCGACAATGTCGCTGCGATAATGCTGCTCGACCTGTTCCTGGACCGCGGCCATGACGTCCGGCGTACGCAAGTTCACTTTCTCGCGCGCCGTCGTTCCGCTGGATATGAGGTTCGTGCTCATGGCCTTTGGCACTTTACCACTTGCCGGCAATTTTGCAGCCGCCGCCGATGCGGAAAGATTCGCAGATTACTGGTCGATCAGAAGCGGTCCGGGCGGATCTTTGAACCAGCTTGACGACATCAATTCCGACCGCGGCGGATTCGGGTCCTTGCTTTGATCGATTCTCGTTACCTGTTTCGCGTATTTTTCGTCTTCGGGAACCGAGCTCGCGATGTCTACCGGCGTTCCAATCCGAACTAGAGCGTAAAGACGAGCCGCGGCTTCGCGATGGAGCCGGACACAGCCATGCGTGCGAGGAGAGGTCCAGACGAACCCTTCATGGAAACCGTAAGCCGGCGCAAACTCGCACCAATAAGCCATCGGGTAACCGGCATCCGGTTCACTGACGCGGCGTTTTGTTTTGTCCTTATTGGTAATCGTGAAATGCCCGGTTGGAGTCGAGGCGCCACCCCGGCCAACGTTCGCCTGCGCGGCCATGAGCAATCGGTCGCCCTCGGTCACGTAGACAGTTTGCGTCCCAGTAGAAAGCTTCACCCGCACATTCGAGGGATCGTGCGGTTTGTAGGCAACAACATGATACGAGCGACTGCTGCCAGACACTCCAAGCCCTCCGGTTGCGCAACCGGTAAGCAACGAAAGTGCGACAGGAACAGCCAGAAAAGCTAAGCGGGAAACGGTTCTCATGCGCGTACTGGAGAAGCAGCGCAGACTTTTGTCAACACTCGAACGCGGTCACGTCTTTACCGAGACAGGTTTATCTTCGATCCCGCTAATCCTTTTATCGAAACGCCCATGAGGTCGCGCGTAAAACGGATACGGCCGATCGGCCACGGCCGGTTTGTATCGCCAATGTTTGTACATCCAAAGCCAGGGCGCGGGGTTTTTGCGAACGTATGGTTCGAAGGAATTCCAGCACGCCTGTGCGATCTGCTGATAACTGCGACCCTCGGTTTCGATTTTCGGATGAAACACCACCCGATACCGGCCATTCGCCAGCGGCTCGGTGTGCGCGGGAATAATCGGCGCGCCGGTTTGTTCGTTGAGCCATGCGTGCGCGGAAGTCACATTCGTTTTCAGACCGAAACAATCGATCGCCACTGACGGCATCTTCGGATGCAGCGTCAGATCGACCAGCAACGCAGTCCGCCCTTTTCGTCGCAGCACTTTATAAAGACGAACGATTCCGCCTTGTCGTGGGATCAATTCGTGCCCCGATTGCTGTCGCAATTTTTTGAAGATGGGATCGAGCAATGAATTTTTGAACTCCTGCGAAATGATTGTGCCGCCCAATCCCGAATACCCACTTGCCAGACTGAACCATTCGAAATTGCTGTAGTGATAACAAGCGTTGAGGAAGTTGCGCTCGGGTCCGGTCGCTCGGTCGATCTCTTCCAAGTTTTCGAATTCGATGTAATCGCGAAAATTTTCGCGGGTCAGACGCGGACTCCACAAAAGATCGAGCATGGTCCGAGCAAAATGTTGAAATGATTCACGCGCGATTTGTTCGCGTTCCCGCTGCGAAAATCGATCGCCGAAAGCGACCTCGAGATTACTCAGCGCAACTTTGCGGCCGTGGCGATCGAGGATCGATATCAAGGAGCCGAGGGCGAGCGCGAACCGGTAACAACCGTTGCGCGACAACAACGGCACGAGCTTGGTGGCCGTGAGCACACCCGCCCACTCCATCCGGTGTCGGATCTTTTTCCAAATCGCGCGCACTCGCGGATTCTAGCGCCTTTCGCGCCGGCCGCGAATCGTTCACTGGATTGACCTTGATCGCGTTCAAAACTAGGTTGTTTGCGCGTTCGCAGGCGCGACGCGTAATCGTGAAAAGCGTCCTCTTTGTTTGCACCGGCAATATCTGCCGCAGTCCCATTGCCGAAGGTTTGTTTCGCCGTTTGATCGGCAATCGCAAAGAGATGGAAGTCGCTTCCGCCGGTGTGCACGCCGTGCGCGGACAGCCGCCGAGTCTTTACGCAGTGCAGGTTTGCGAAAGCGATGGTGTAGACATCAGCGATTTGCGGAGCCAACCGCTCACGGCCGATCTGGTCGAGCGCGCGACGCATATTTTCGGCATGACCGGCGCGCATCTGGAAACGATTCACATGCTCTTTCCACACGGCGCCGAGAAAACTTTTCTGCTCCGCGAATTTGAAGAACCCGGCGCGACCCTGTGGCGCGACGTGCCCGACCCGATCGGTCTGGGGCGTGAAGTTTACGAAGATTGTGCGCGCACGATCAAGAATGCGTTGCCGAGCGTGCTCAGTTTCGTTGAGCAAAGCGAACTGGTTCCTCCTGGTGCGACCAGAAATCGCGGAATATCTTCGTACTCAATGAGCGACCTACCTCGCCCGGCTCAAACCAGCGCTGGATCGACCTCCTACGGAGGCAGCTCGCTTGAAGCGTTGCGCAAAGTTGATCCGGAAATTTATGATGCGATTCGGGCCGAAGAAAAACGGCAGCGGGAAAATATCGAGCTGATCGCGTCGGAGAATTTTACCAGCCGTGCGGTGATGGAGGCGCAGGGCTCCTGCCTGACCAACAAGTATGCGGAAGGTTATCCGAAGAAACGTTGGTACGGCGGTTGCGAAAATGTCGACACGGCCGAACAACTCGCGATCGACCGGGCGCTGCTATTGTTCAGCGCGGAGCACGCCAATGTTCAGCCGCACAGCGGCGCGCAAGCGAACATGGCGGTCTATTTCTCGGTCCTGAAGCCGGGCGACAAGATTTTGGCGATGAATCTTGCGCATGGCGGCCATCTCACCCACGGCCATCCGGCGAATTTCTCCGGCAAGTTTTACACGGTCGCGCAATATGGTGTCAGCGAGAAGACGGAGCAGATCGATTATGACGCGTTGCAAAAGCAGGCGGAGGAAGTTCGACCGGTAATGATCACCGCCGGCGCGTCTGCTTATCCGCGGATCATCGATTTTCCCCGGATGCGCAAAATCGCCGACTCAGTCGGTGCGCTCCTCTTCATCGACATGGCGCATATTTCCGGTCTGGTCGCCGGCGGCCAACATCCGAGTCCGATTCCGCACGCGCAATTTGTGACGACCACGACGCACAAAAGTTTGCGCGGCCCGCGCGGCGGAATTGTCCTCTGCCAGAAAGAATTCGCGAAACAGATCGACTCGACTGTTTTTCCTGGAGTTCAGGGCGGACCGCTGATGCACGTCATCGCCGCGAAAGCGGTTTGTTTTCATGAAGCGTTGCAACCGTCGTTCCGCGATTATCAACGCCAGGTTGTGATCAACGCCAAGGCGCTTGCCGCCGGTTTAACGAAGCACGGTTACCGCATCGTTTCCGGCGGCACCGACAATCATCTGATGCTGGTCGATCTTCGCCCGAAGGAAATTAACGGCAAGGAAGCGCAGGAAGTTCTCGACCGCGCCGGAATTACGGTGAACAAAAACGGGATTCCGTTCGACACCTATCCAATCTTCAAACCGGGCGGCATTCGCGTTGGCACTCCGGCAGTGACTACCCGCGGTATGAAAGAAGAAGAGATGCTCGAGATCTCCGACCTGATCGCCGAAGCGTTAGCACATCGGACCGATGAAGCCGCGCTTGGCCGCGTCCGCGAAAAAGTTCGCGAGATGACACGACGTTTTCCACTGCCTTCGTGACTGGATTGATTTTCGTCTTACCCAATCGGCGAAAATCTGCGTAATTTGCGGTAGCTCATGAATCGAGCGGCCGATCAATCGCAAGTGAATCCGTTGCGCGAAGGTTTATCTACTCGCGCGGTGCCGCAGCCGTGCAGTGTTGTCATCTTTGGCGCCACGGGAGATCTGACCCACCGCAAACTCTTACCGGCACTTTACAATCTTGCTGCCGACGGCGAGCTGCCGCCCGCTGTCGCCGTTATCGGTTTTGCCCGGCGCGAGAAGAGCGATGACGATTTTCGCCGCGAGATGGAAGAGGCGGTCCGAAAATTCTCACGCCAAACTGTGCGCGACGAAATCTGGAAGACATTTTCCCAATCAATTTTTTATCATCAAAGCGATTTCAGCGATGAAGCCGGCTTCAAGAGTTTGGCCGAGCGTCTTGATAAGATCGACAAGGAACGCGGCACGCGCGGCAACCGGCTTTTTTATTTCGCGGTCGCACCCGACCAATTCGAGCCGATCCTGAAACACCTTAAGACCGCGGGATTAAATAAGGCCCCGGAGGGAAGCTGGGCGCGAGTGATCATCGAGAAGCCGTTCGGCAGCGACCTCGCTTCAGCGCGTGAATTGAATGGCGTGGTCAGCAATTCATTCAGCGAAGAACAGACTTATCGGATCGACCACTTTCTTGGGAAAGAAACCGCCCAGAACATTTTAGTGCTGCGTTTCGCTAACGCGATTTTCGAACCGCTCTGGAACACGCGCTACATCGATCACGTCCAGATTACCGCCGCCGAAACGCTCGGGGTTGAAGGACGCGCCGGTTATTACGAGGGCGCGGGGACGTTGCGTGACATGGTGCAAAATCACTTGCTCCAATTGCTTTGCCTCATCGCGATGGAAGCCCCGAGCGATTTAAGCGCGGACAGCATTCGCGATGAAAAAGTGAAAGTGGTCCGTTGTCTGCGACGAATGGCTGCAGAGGAGGTGGCGAGCAATGTCGTGCGCGGTCAGTACGCCGAAGGCGCGATCAATGGCCAACCGGTTCCCGCTTATCGCCTCGAAAAAAATGTCGATCCAAAATCGATGACCGACACCTTCGTGGCATTGCGTCTGAACATCGACAACTGGCGCTGGTGGGACGTGCCGATTTACATGCGCGTTGGAAAACGATTACCGAAGTCGGGCACGGAGATTTCCGTCCATTTCAAGAAAGCGCCGTTCGTCTTGTTCAACAAAGAGACGAACGAAGCGAACGTGCTCGTGATTCGGATTCAACCGGACGAAGGCATTTCGTTGCGGATGCAGGCGAAAATGCCGGGAACAAGTTTTCGGATCGAGCCGGTGAAGATGGATTTCCATTACGGCACGTCATTCGGCAAAGCCAGTCCGGAAGCCTACGAGCGTTTGTTACTCGACGCGATGAGCGGCGATGCAACTTTGTTTGCGCGCCGGGATGAAGTCGAACAAGCGTGGGCGTTCATCGACGTCATCGAAAATGCGTGGTCGGCAAAAAAGAAAGCGCCCGAGTTGTTCTTTTATCCCGCAGGATCCTGGGGACCAGAAGAAGCAGACGAATTCCTGGCGCGGGATGGACGCGCCTGGCGGAGGTTCTGAAAAATGCCCGCAGTCACTGAAACTTATTCGTTAGGCCAGCCGGTTGAGATCGGCAAGATCCATAAAGAGCTGAAAAAACTCTGGCAGGAAGGCGAAAGCGCGATGACCCGCGCGTCGCTCATTAATCTGGCCATTTACAGCGAAAAACCCGGGTCACTCGAAAGAAACACGCAACTCATCGTCAAGATCACTGAGAACCATGCTTGCCGGGCGCTCGTGATCGGAGCGAATCGAGAATCGAAAGAGAACCGGGTCGAAGCCTGGGTCAACGCGCATTGCCACGTGACGCGAGCTGGAAGCAAACAAATTTGTTCGGAGCAAATTTCGTTTTCGCTGGAAGGTCCATGCGTAAAGTTTTTGCCGAGCATTGTCTTTTCTCATCTCGATTCCGATCTGCCACTTTATCTCTGGTGGCAGGACGATTTCCCCGACCCGATGGACCCGCAGCTTTGGGCCTGGGTCAATCGACTGATCTTTGATAGCCAAACGTGGAAAGATTTCTCGCAGATGCGCCTGGTCGAAACCGCGCAACAGGAAGCGAAACAGCGAATCGTGCTTTGCGATCTCAATTGGACGCGGCTCGATAAGGTGCGGTACGCGATCGCGCAATTTTTCGATCATCCCGCGTCGCATCATCATTTTGGAAAAATGGAAAACCTGAAGATCGATTATGCGCCTGGATTCAAATCGACCGCGCTCCTTTTGCTTGGCTGGTTAGGTGCGCAGCTAAACTGGAAGACGAATCAGCAGGCAATGAATGGAAGTTGCCGATTTTTGGACGCGAACGATCGCAAGATCGACATCGAATTGCGGGAGCGTTCGGGCAGTCCGATCGGCGAAGTCGTGTTGAATTCTAGCGATGTGAAGTTCCGGGTCGTCCCAGCGCAATGCGGAGACCTTCTCGAGATTTCGCGTAGCGGCGAAAATGAAACCGCGCTGCCGCAGATGATGCCGGCGCAAAGCAACGATCCGGTTGATCTAATGACGCAGGAGCTGTTGCGGGGCGGTCCGCACCACGTTTATCTCCGCGCGTTCAACTGCGTCCGCGAATTGCTCTAAGGATTCACACCTGCCAGTCCGGCTCCAACCTCGCACGCCTTGTGCTCCAGAGAGGGTGTGCACACGAAAACCCTGCCTCTCCTTTTAATCTTCGCCGTCTCGTTCAGCTTCGGCGGTTGCGCTTACATGACGAAAAACGGCCGCCAGGGAATGGCCTATCGCCATTATGTTCGCAAAAATGCTCGTCACCATCAGCACGACATCGCTCGCGCCCAAAAAGCGGCCAATCGCCAGATGAAGCTGAAAATGAAATCAATAGTGCCGAGCGAGCCTATCGTAACAACGAGCGTTGAAGGTTCCCCTGGATCCTGGTCTGAGCCGATGTCTCCCCCTGTTACCGCTTTCGCGTCGGAACCGGCGCAGCCGTAAACGCTAATCGCGTTTCACCGGAGCCGGTTTTCCGTCAGCTCCGAGAGCAACGTAGGTAAAGACGCCGTTGGTGACTTTGACGCGTTCGCCGGTCCGATAACGGGTCACCCAAACATCGACACAGATTTGCATCGAAGTGCGACCGATTTTCTCAACCCAGGCGTAGCACGCGACGGTGTCACCGACCCG
>DASTJU010000223.1:0-8605 GCA_035716295.1 Chthoniobacterales bacterium
GGCGAATGAAATTGTTTTTCGAATTCCGATTGAATCGCCCGACAAAAACTTATCGACTATGCCGGGAGTGGGTGTCTTTTCGAAATCTCCCAACGGCAACGATCGTGCTGCCTGGCAACTGGGCGTGTCAGCGACAACGACCGCCGCGGCCCAAGCCGCGCAACCCTCACGCGGGATCGTCACTTTTTTGTTCTTCGGTTTTATCGGCGGATTCATTTTGAATCTGATGCCGTGCGTTCTGCCGGTAATATCGCTCAAGATTTTTGGCTTCATAAAGCACGCCGGTAAAGGCCGGCGATCGGTTTTACGGAACGGCCTCTCGTTTGTCGCCGGGATTTTTGTTTGGTTTATCGGCCTGGCGCTCTTGCTCATCGCTTTGAAGGTGGCCGGTCATCAAATCACCTGGGCCGCGCAGTTCACTAGTCCTTACTTCGTTCTCGGCCTGAGCGTGATCGTGCTCGTCTTCGCGCTCGATTTGTTCGGCGTCTTCGAGATCAACCTGCCGCAGGCAATGATGCATCGGCTTCTTCATTCAGCGACGCGCGAAGGCGAAGCTGGCTCATTTTTTCAAGGCTTGTTTGCGACCGCCCTTGCGACGCCGTGCACGGCGCCGTTTCTCGGAACGGCCATCGGTTTCTCGTTTACCCAATCGCCGTTGATTATTTTGTTAATGTTCGTTGCGGTCGCGGCCGGAATGAGCGCGCCCTATTTGCTGCTCAGTGC
The DNA here is from genome assembly GCA_035716295.1 of Chthoniobacterales bacterium. Lineage (GTDB taxonomy): Bacteria > Verrucomicrobiota > Verrucomicrobiia > Chthoniobacterales > UBA10450 > AV40. The sequence continues at coordinate 724 of DASTJU010000223.1, forward strand.
GCAACCAGCATGGCTGCGATTTCTCCCGCAGCCCGGCCCGTGGATGGTGCACGTCAAACAGTTCATGGGGTTTCTGTTGCTCGCGACGTTGCTCTTCCTTCTCTACGTGCTCGGCGCCCAACGCGGTCTTGATGGCGCGATTTGGGCAAGCTGCTTTTTGCTCGTCGTCGCCATCGCCTGTTGGATGAAAGGCGCTTTCATCTTGCCGGCAACATCCGCAGCTAAACGAAGCGTCGTCCTCGTGCTCATGCTCCTGCTTTTGCTCTTGAGCGGTGTTTATTTCATCGGCGACAAATTTCACTCGTCGAAGATCGACATCGCGGCCTCAGGTGCGCCTGGCGATTGGCAACCGTTTACCCCCGAGCGTCTGCAAAGCGCGCGCGACCAAGGCCATGCCGTATTCGTCGATTTTACCGCGGCCTGGTGTTTGACCTGCAAATATAACGAGAAAAGTGTGCTCGAGAGTACTGCTATCCGAGAAGCGTTTCAGCGCCACCGCGTCGTGAAATTGAAAGCCGATTGGACCAATGGCGACCCGGTCATCACGAAATTACTTCAACAATTTGGCCGGCCAGGTGTCCCATTATACGTGCTTTATCCGGGCAAATCGGAAGAGCCGATTGTGTTTCCGGAATTGCTCACGCAGCGTATCTTACTCGACAAACTAGAAACAATTTCAACCGCAGTTGCTTCACAATAACTTATGAAAACAAAACTACTCATCACCGCAATCACCGCATTCATCGGCAGCGCGCTTTACGCGGCCGACGTTCCACCGGTCGGCGGCGCCGCGCCCGAATTCTCGGCTCCGGACGCCAACGGCAAAACGCAATCCCTTTCGCAATTCAAAGGCAAATACGTCGTGCTTGAGTGGTTTAATCCTGAGTGTCCGTTCGTGAAGAAGCATTACGGCGGCGGCAACATGCAAAAGCTGCAGGAGGACTACACCAGTAAAGGCGTTGTTTGGCTGACGATCGATTCCAACGCGCCCGGCACTGAAGGCAACCTGACCGCGGATCAGGCCCAGAAGGTTATGAACTCGTGGAAAACAAAGATGACCGCACTGCTGCTCGATCCTGAAAGTAAAGTCGCCAAACTTTACGGCGCGAAGAACACGCCGAACATGGTCGTGATTAATCCAGAAGGTAAAATCGTTTACGAAGGCGCCATCGACAGCAAAGCGTCGCCCAATCCGGCCGACATCCCGAGCTCGACCAATTTCGTGAAAGCAGCGCTCGACGAGTCGCTCGCCGGCAAACCGGTGTCCAATGCGCAAACCAAACCGTACGGCTGCTCGGTCAAATACAAATCCTCATAAATTTGGAGGGACGCGCTCCGTCGTGTCCTTTTTGTAGAAAATTTCAAAGCGGCGGTCTATGACCGCCGCTTTTGTTTGTTGCTAGCCTCGCTTTGCCCCGAGCCGCCACGCGAGTCGTAAGATCGGCATCGGCGTGATGCGAACGAGGAACATGCCGAGTTTCATGGCGATGCCTGGAATCACGAGCGGGCGATCGGCTTCGACCGCAGCGAACGCATCGCGCACTGTTTTCTCTACTGAAACGTAAACGAATTCGGGGCCGCGCTCGGGTTCACCGCCGGGGCGCTTGGCGACGTCCCCGAATTCGGTGTGAACTGGCCCGGGACAAAGCGCGGTGACGATAACGCCGGTGCCGCGCAATTCCGCTCGCAACGCTTCCGAGAAACTGTTCACGTAGGCTTTGCTCGCTGCGTAAACAGCCATTCCGGGAATTGGGAGAAAACCGGCGGATGAGCTCACATTCAAAATCGCGCCGCGGTTTTGTGCGATCATTTTCGGAAGCAAACGGCGGGTGAGCGATGTCAGCGCAGCGATGTTTACTTGCAGCATTTCCTCATCACGTTCTGAAGGCGAAGTCGCGAACGACCCGTAGTCACCGAGCCCGGCGTTATTAATCAAGAAATCTATGTCGATCTTGTTCTCCTCGAGCCATCGCACCAGCGCATCTATGTGCGATTTGTCGCAAAGATCGACAGCGCGGACATGAACGTTCAATTGCCGGTTGCGATTTCGAAGTTCATCGCGCAACTCGTTCAATCGTTGCTCGCGTCGCGCGATGAGCACGAGCGTTCGCGTTCGCGACGCGAGTTGTCGCGCAAACTCGCGCCCGATTCCAGCCGAAGCGCCGGTGATTAGTCCATTGCAGCCATCGAGTTTCATGTTCTGTCATTCCGAGCGAAGTCGAGGAATCCCTTACTATTTCAGAAACATCTAGAGATGTCTCCACTTCGGTCGACATGACAAAGATCACCTGTGTTGCTCGATGAATTTCGTTGGATCGAGCCAACCGCGCGTGTCTTCGCGGTAACCCGCGCCGATGAACGGCGTGAGGAATTCGCGCATTTCAAAATGAAGATGGGCGAAATAGCGGCCGTTGGCGGTGCCAACAGTCGCGATCTGCTGGCCGCGCTTCACGGCCTCACCCGGATGCACCAGCATGTCTTGCACGTGCCCGTAATAAGACTGCACATACTTTCGATCGCCATTTTCGAGATAGGCGTGAAGTAAAATGACAACGTTGCCCCAGCCGGGGCCGCCGTCGCGCGCGAGCGACACGCGGCCGTCGGCGATCGCATAGATCGGATCGCCCAGGTCGCTGTTTTCGCCGCCGATCCCGTTTAAATCGTCACCGAGATGTTTGTTCTCGGTGAAATGCTGGGCGTTGTAAGCCATCGCGCCATTCTCGTTCCCGAGTGGATAATCAAAATGCGTAGCTGTTGGAATCGAAGCCAGCTCAAGCGGTGACGGGATCCGAAATGCCGGATCGACATCTTTCGGCCGCGTCAGCTCTGGACCGAGTTTCCACACAAGTGTTGCTACGAATGACAACGCAAACGCAATGACGATCCAGAGTGCGAGCCTCATTTAAGCCACAGATTAACACGGATGAAACACAGATAAGAACGGAAGCAACGGCAACTCTGAAATCTGTGTCGATCTGTGTTCATCTGTGGCTAATCTAGGGCATGAGAGTTCTCGTGACTGGCGGCGCTGGGTTCATCGGCTCCCATTTGGTCGAAAAACTACTCGCTGACGGACATGACGTCGCCATTCTCGACGATTTCAATGATTTTTACGATCCGCAAATCAAGCGCGCGAACATCGCGGCGGTCGCAAAGAACATCGCAGTGCACGATGTCGATCTTCGCGACGGCGATAAAGTCGCGGCTTTGTTTCGAAAAGAAAAATTCGACGTGATCGCGCACCTCGCCGCGCGCGCCGGCGTTCGTCCGTCGATTCAACAGCCGCAGCTTTACTACGACACGAATGTCGCCGGCACGCTGCATTTGCTGGAAGGGGCGCGGACGAGCGGAGTCGAACGATTCATCTTCGCCTCGAGCTCGTCGGTTTACGGCGCGGCCAAGAAAGTGCCGTTCTCGGAAGAGGAACATCTCACTCAGACGTTGAGCCCGTACGCGGCCACGAAAATCGGCAGCGAGTTTCTCTGCTCGACGTATTCGCATCTCTACAAAATGCGGATCGTCGCGCTCCGCTATTTCACCGTTTACGGCGCGCGACAGCGGCCGGATCTCGCCATCCATCAGTTCACGAGGAAAATTCATGCCGGCGAACCGATCGACCAGTTCGGCGACGGCACGACGCGCCGCGATTACACTTACATCGACGACATCATTCAGGGGACAATGGCCGCGCTCAAGTACGACGGGCCGATGTTCGACGTTTTCAATCTGGGCGAGAGCGAAACGATTCAACTAAAGGATCTGATTGCCGCCATCGAAAGGGCGCTCGGCAAAAAAGCGAAGATTAATCGACTGCCGGAACAACCGGGCGACATGCCGCTGACCTGCGCCGACATTTCCAAAGCGCGGAAGCTTCTTAATTACAAACCGAAGACCAAGTTCAGCGACGGCCTTCCGCGGTTTGTTGATTGGCTTTTGAAATCGCGCGGTGCGAAATGACGATGTCGATCTTGTAGATGTCTGCACTTCCGTTTGATCAGCGAGCTTGTTTCATCGCCGGCCAGGCGAAGTCGGGTACGACCTTGTTAGCGGCTTTGCTCGACAGTCATCCCGAGCTGCTAGTTTTGCCTCAGGAAACGGCTTACTTTCCGACCGTTCTCAGGAAATATGGCGAGGCCGGCCGGCGGGCCCAGTTTGATTACTTAACCAAAGAATCTTTTTCGCGTGTGCTATTTGGCGGCGAACCGAAATGGCGTGAGCACGAGTACAAAAATTTCCCGCAGCAAAAATTTCTCGAGACATTCGAGCGCACTGTTTTCGACCCGGCAAATGCCGAGCGCGATTTGCTCGCGCTGATGGTCGAATCTTACGCCGCGACACTTGGAATTTCGATCGACCGCATCAAACGCTGGATCGAGAAGACGCCGGCGAACCGAAATCATGTCGACGAAATCTTCGCTCGGTTTCCGCAGGCAAAGTTCCTCGTCACATTGCGCGATCCGCGCGCGATTCTCGCAACCCAAATCGCCCTGGAAAAAACGCGCCAGACCAAGCGGTTCTCAGTTTATTACGTGATCGCGCACTGGCGAGTAGCCGCGAAACTAGCCAGACGCGTCCGGAGCGGGGACGTTCCCGGATTGTTCGTTCAGTTCGAAGAGCTTGTGAGCGCAGCTTCGACTGTGATGAAAAATGTGTGTGACTATCTCGAGATCATTTTTGATCCCGATCTTGTTTTGACGCCCACGAAGATTGGTCAACCTTGGGGTGGCAATTCGGCGGCGCAGATCGCGTTTTCTCAAGTGACCGCCGAACCGGCGTCGCGCTGGGAGCGGGAGTTATCCGAGGGCGAGATCGGCTGGGTGGAATGGCATTGCCGCGATCTGATGCCGGAGTTTGGATACGAGCCGCGATTGACCGATCGCGCTTTACGGCATTTCACGAAACCAATTCGCTCGGAGCGGACACGCGAATATCTAAAGTCGCGCGCCTACTCCATTCGCGACGCCTGGATGGGCCGCTAGGGTCGAGATTTTGTTCCCCTTGCAATCGCTAGGCGAGCGGGCGATAATCGGCTCGTAGATATCGGGAATCTAACTCGATCCTCCGAGCATCCGTTTTTAAGCGAAGCTAAAAGTATGAAGCGAGGTTTCTCATCTTCGCGATTTGATTGGCTGACCCTGGCGGTTTGCATCTCGAGACGATTCTATTTCCGGCATCACGAGGCGGAGTTTCCAACGGCGTCGCAGATTGTTTGCAATTTGTGGACCTCTCGGGGTTCGCGCGCCGCGGACCGTGCATCACTGGATGCGCTCCGCTCAATAAACAATTGGGTCAATACTGAGGATCATCATGAACTCTTATCAACAGGGGAAACGCCAGCGCCATGGGCGAGGTCGGTCTCGACGAAGGGGCGGTCGCGGGCGTTTTCCAGAACAACGCCCGTCGGCTCCGAAGCACAAAACATTCTGGCAACGTATCGTCGCATTTTTTGGAAACGGCGGCGACACCCGGAAACCAGCAACACAATCGCGCAACGGTCAGCAGCAGCAGCAGCGGCAGGAGCAGTACCAGCGGCCGCAGGAGCAATCGCGGCCGGCGCGTAAACCTGAAGCAGTCGAAGTCACTTCGCCGCGTCTTTACGTCGGCAATTTGTCCTTCGACGCAACTGAAAGCGATCTCTTCGAGCTTTTCAACGGCGTTGGACACGTCCAAAACGCCGAGGTCGTGACTTATCGCCACAACCAGCGCTCGAAAGGGTTCGCGTTCGTTTCGATGCACACGACCGAGGAAGCCAAGCGCGCGGTGGATGAATTGCACGACAAGGAATTCCTTGGACGCAAGCTCGTGGTCAGCGGCGCGAAATCGAGCGAGCGCGAGCACTCGCACGATTCGCACGATTAATCGCAGCCAGTGATTTTAGTCGGGAGACGCGGCGCTGAGTGAAGCGCGCGTCTCCCGATTTTTTTATGCGCGACGTCTTCCTTATTGTCGGGCCCACCGCGACCGGCAAATCGGAGATCGCGGCTGACGTGGCGTCGGAGCTCGGCGCCGAAATTGTCAGCGCGGACGCGTTTCAAATTTATCGCGGGCTCGATCTGCTGTCGGCAAAACCGGAGACGGTAACGCTGGCAAAGGTCCCGCATCATCTCATCGGGACGATGTCGATCTTGGACAAGATGAGCGCGGCGAAATTCCGCGAGCGCGCTTTAGCTGCGATCTCGGAAATTCATTCGCGCGGCAAACTCCCGATCGTGGTTGGCGGGAGCGGGCTTTACATCAAAGCGTTGACGCACGGGTTATCGAGTGCGCCGGCGGCGGATCCCGATCTACGCACGCGGCTGAACGAGTTAAGTCTTCATGATCTGCAAACAAGATTGCAGGGTCTCGATCCAGAAGCCGCAAGCAGGATCGATCTGAAAAATCGCCGGCGACTGGTTCGCGCGATCGAAGTTTGTTTGTTGAGCGAACAGAAAACCTCGGGACAGCGAAAAGAATGGGAAAGCGAGGTTGGCATCAACGGTGTCTTTGTCTTTCGCGAACGTGACGAGATTTATGAGCGAATTAATCGCCGGGTGGAAGCGATGTTCGATGCCGGAGTGATCGAAGAAGTGCGCAACGCCGGCGCAATGAGCGAAACGGCATCGAAAATGATCGGCTTGCACGAGATTTGCCAGGTGCTCGACGGCAAGATGTCGATCTTGCAATGCGTGGCGGCGATTCAACAAGCGACTCGTCGTTACGCCAAAAGGCAGTTGACCTGGTTTCGGCGGCAAACTAATTTTCAACCGCTGAATTTATCGCTTCTAAGTCAGAACGAAGCTGTGAAAGAAATTTCGCAACTCGCGAGATCTTTCGGGGTGGCGCAAGGGAATGATTGAAACACGTCCGAAAAAAACCCACGAACGTGCTCTTTTAATCGGCTTGGAGAAACAAGGCGTTTCGAAATGGGATCTGCAGGATTCGCTCGACGAATTGGCCGAGCTGGCTAATTCCGCCGGCGCCGAAGTTGTCGATACCGTTACCCAAAAACTGCAGAAACCGACCGCGCCGTATTACATTGGCAAGGGCAAAGCCGAGGAGATCAAGCACTCGTTCCAAGATCGAGAAGTGACGTCGGTGATTTTCGACGACGAGCTTTCGCCAGCGCAGGGCCGCAATCTGGAAAACTTGCTTGCGCGCAAAGTGCTCGATCGCACCCAGCTCATTCTCGACATTTTCGCGCAGCGTGCGCGCAGTCGCGAAGGCCGATTGCAGATCGAGCTGGCGCAATTGCAATACTTGCTGCCGCGATTAACGCGGATGTGGGATCACTTGTCGCGGCAAACCGGCGGCATCGGCACGCGCGGTCCGGGTGAAACGCAATTGGAAGTCGACCGTCGTCGCGTACAGGAACGGATTGCGCGACTTGAGCGCGAACTCGAAGCCGTTCGAAAAACGCGCGCGGTTCAACGCCAAGGTCGCAAGCGCCATCAATGGCCGGTCGCGGCCGTAGTCGGTTACACCAACGCCGGCAAATCGACGTTGTTGAATTTGCTTACCGGCGCGGATGTCGTGGCCGAAAACAGACTTTTCGCCACGCTCGATCCGACAACGCGCAGTTTCGTCTTGCCTAACAAACAACGCGTCCTGCTCACCGACACCGTCGGCTTCTTGCGAAAGTTGCCGCACACATTGATCGAATCCTTCAAAGCAACACTGGAAGAAGTGAGCGAAGCCGATCTCTTGATTCACATTGTCGATCTTTCACATCCTCGCGTGGATGATCAGATGGAAGCAGTCGAGGGCGTGACCAAGGAACTCAACGCCTTCGGAAAGCAGACCGTGATTGTTTTCAACAAGATCGACAGATTGCAAAATCGTGAGCTTGCCGAGACTTACACGAAACGATTTCCGGGAAGTGTAGCGATCTCCGCCCGCACTGGCG
>DASTJU010000224.1:0-6205 GCA_035716295.1 Chthoniobacterales bacterium
ATGCAATGTTGAACCGCGCAGCCGCAACGGCCATCTCGTTTTTACTCGCAGCAACCGCATTCGGCCAAAGTCCGGCGCCCTCGTCGGCGCCGACCGCCAAGAATCCGGCGGCGCCCGCTAAATCGGTCGCGCCGTCCGCATCGCCCACGCCGGGCACAGAGCAAATCATCGATTCATTAGGCGACGGCGATCTTCAAGCCGCGATCGCGCTTCTGAAAAGCAATTTCACAAATCGGGACGCAATCACCGACACAGAATTGAATCGAGCCATGCTGACGGGACTGCTCGCGCGGATGCCGGGCGGATTAATGCTTGTGCTCCCGCAGGCGCGGGGCGAAAGCGCGACGCCGGAGCCAGCCGCTTCGCTTTACAGCGAAGTTTTCGACGGTCATATCGGATACCTTCGGCTCGGTCCTCTGAACAGTGCCAACCTCAAAGAGATGGACAAAAACCTGCAAGACTTTGTCGCGAAGAAAGTCGACGCCGTGGTTGTCGATCTTCGGGCAAGCAATAGCGGCGATTTTGCGACCGCGGCGGAATTTGCGAAGCGTTTTTGTCCAAAAGGCAAAGCGCTTTTCACCGTCCGCAAACCGGCGGCCCGGCAAGACCGATCGTTTAGTTCCGATCGCGATCCGGCATTTCAAGGTTTGATCGTGGTCCTGATTGATAGCGACACGGCTGGCGGCGCGGAAGCGTTTGCCGGCGACCTCAGATTTTACGACAAGGCTTTGCTTGTCGGCCAACCGAGCGCTGGACGCGCGGTGGAATATTCCGATTTGCCTTTGCCGAGTGGAAAAATTTTGCGGGTCGCTTCCGCGGAAGCGGTCCTGGTCGACGGACAACCATTGTTTCCTGGCGGAGTAAAACCGGATTTGCCGGTGGAAATGTCGACCAGCGATAAACGGCAGGTCTTTCGACTAAGTGGCGAGAAGGGGATGACGCCGTTTGTTTACGAAACAGAACGGCCTCACTTAAACGAAGCGGCCTTGATTGCGGGAACGAATCCTGAGCTCGACATCCCGGATGCGCAGCGCCGCAATCGCGCTCGCGAGAAACAGCCGGTGCGCGATTCCGTCCTGCAGCGCGCTCTCGACGTCGTGACCTCACTCGAAATTTATCAGAAGCGCTGAACGTGCATCCGTTAGAGGAACGAATCGGTTACAAATTTCGGAATCCGCTTTTGCTGGCCGAAGCGCTGACCCATCCGAGTCTCGGCCATGAGACCCAACAGCGTCATTTCGATAATCAGCGTCTGGAATTTTTGGGCGACGCGATCCTGCAGCTCGTCATCACCGAATATCTTTTTGGGCATTTCGGCGATCAGCCGGAAGGGCAGCTGACGAAATTGCGTTCGCGACTGGTGTCGCGGGACGCATTGAAAAGGCACGCTGCGGCGCTCGACCTCGGACAATTCCTCTTGATGGGACGGGGCGAGGAGGCAAGCGGGGGACGCGCCCGGGTGTCGACGCTGGCGGACGGGTTCGAATCGTTGATTGGCGCGATCTATCTCGACGGCGGTCTGGAGAAAACGCGCAAATTTATTTTAGCCCAGGCGCAACAAGATCTGGCCCAGCTGGCGGAGGAGCCGGTCGATATCAATCCCAAAGGCTATTTACAGGAACTGTTGCAGAGCATTTCGCCGCGGAGCCCCGTTTACGAAGTCCTTTCCCAAACCGGACCCGAGCACGACAAGCGATTTGTGGTTCAAGCGGTCTGGGAAGGAATCGTTCTCGGAAAAGGACGTGGGAAAAGCAAAAAACAAGCGGAGGCGGCGGCGGCAGACGAAGCGATGGAGTTGAAGCGCTGGAAGAAGGCGAAACGTCCGGTCAAGAGCGACAAGAAGAAGAAAAGTTAGCACACGGTCAATTCGTGCCGGCGTTGTCAGAGGAATGATTCAAGGCGTCGATGTTTCCTCCGGTGTTCGATTTCCAGCGAAGACGATTGGCGATGGATGCGGTCACAAATTTTTTAGCGCGCGCAATTGAATCCGGAAGCGGCATTTCTTCCGCAAGACCGGCGGTGATGGCGGCGGAATAAGTGCAGCCGGTGCCGTGCGTGGCAACATCACGCACGAATGGCGCTACAAATTCGACGACCTTTCCATTCGCAAACAGAAGATCGACCGCTTCATCGCCGCGTAGATGTCCGCCTTTGAGCAGGATCGCGGTTTTAAATTTGCGCTCAAGTTCTTTGCCCGCGCGTTTCATCGATTCGCGATCTTCGATTTTCCCCCCAATTAGCTCCGCAGCTTCGTCAAGATTTGGCGTAATCAGGGAAGCAATCGGGAATAATTCACGTTGGTAGGTTTCAATTGCATCGGACTCGAGCAGTGGATCGCCGCCGGTCGCAGTGATGACGGGATCGACCACCAGCGGAATCTTGCGTCCAAGATCGATAATCGACCCGGCGACCGCGCTGATGATTGCAGCCGAGCAAAGCAATCCCGTCTTGATCGCGGCGATCGGAAAATGCTTTGCCAGCACCGCGATCTGTTCGCGGACCATTTCGACGCTGATCGGTTCGATTCGTGAGACTTTGGCGGGAATTTCAGCGACGACGCAGGTGACGGCAGAAACTCCGTAAACACCGAGCGCGCTGAATGTCTTCAGGTCGGCCTGAATTCCGGCGCCGGCACTGCTATCCGAGCCGGCGATGGTAAGCGCGATCGGGATGGCCACGCATCTATTCTGCCGTCAGAGAAGGCAGCTACAACAAAATTTGCTTTTTCCTATAATTCCAGACAACCTTGAGCACGTCGCAACGCGAAGAGTTTCGAACGCATGAACAAGGAAACGGCCAAAACGTTCCGCGCATTTTTGGTTGAGCTGGCGATTTATGCCGTTCTGGTGGTCTGCTATTTTTTTCTAGTCCTGCATTTCTTGGGTGACTGGCTCCATCAGCTGGAAACCCACCATCGATATACGTATGCCGGCGTTGCGATCCTGCTCATCATCGGGCAAGCCGTTGTCCTCGAAGGTGTGACGACATTTTTGTTGCGATTGCTGCGCGGGCGCTCGGAGTAAATATGTTTTTTCCAATCTCCGGCGCGCACATCAGTCCGATCTATCTCGCCATCGTCGGGTTTTTGATCGGCATCCTCGGGGGGTTTTTCGGCGTGGGCGGAAGTTTCATTGCCGGCCCGGCGCTGAGGGCGATGGGCGTGGATTGGAATTTTGCGGTCGGCACCGATCTGGCCCACATCGTTGGTAAATCAGTGGTGGCGGCGAAGCGACACCGCGCGCTCGGCAATGTCGATCTTAAACTCGGATTGATCATGGCCCTTGGAACGATCGGCGGCGCGGAATGCGGCGCGCAGTTGATTCAAATGCTGAAGCGCGCGGGCAACGTGAACCTTGTCGTAAGCATCGTCTCGATCGTTATCTACTTTTCCGTTTCTGCTTTCATGCTGTGGGAAGGATTGAGAACTTTGCAAACGCAGAGCAAGCACACGGAGGCAGGCAGAAAGGCCTTGAAAAAAGACGAATCGGCTTTTCAGCACATTGCCCACGCGATTCATCGGCTTCGGTTACCGCCAATGATTTCTCTGCCTGTTTCGGGTGTGAAAGAGATCTCGCTCTGGGTTATTCTTGCCGTCGCATTCATCGGCGGATTGTTCAGCGGGTTTCTGGGCGGCGGCGCCGGCTACATCCGGATGCCCTCGATGGTTTATGTGCTCGGGATTCCGACACATCTCGCGGTCGGTACCGATCTTTTCGAGATCATCATCTCGGCCAGCTACGGAACATTCAGCCATGCAATCAAAGGCAACGTCGATATATTGATTGCGCTCGTCATGAACACCGGCGCCGCAGTTGGCGCGCAGATCGGCGCGATCTCTACCCAATATTTCGCTGGACCAAAAATTCGGCTCGCCTTTGTGCCGCTTCCGCTGATTGGCGCCGCCATTGTGATTTATACTTTGATGACCGGTCACAAGTTTTAACGCGCCATGAAGATTTTGCTTTGCAGTGACGGAATGCCGGCCGCCGATAGCGCGACGCGACTGGGGGGATCGCTGGCGGCGCCGTTGCGTGCGGAAACGACACTTCTTGGCATCGCTGAAAAAGCCGAAGACGAACCGATGTTGCGTGAAGCACTCGAGAAACAGGCCGAGTGGCTGCGCGGGAAAAATGTTTCGCCGCAAATCGCGGTCGGCGCAGGCGACCCGGTCCGCCAGATTGCGAATGAAACGGCCAAGGCAAAATACGACCTGGTCATAATTGGTGCCCGGAAGACCGGCTCAACCGGACCGCATTGGCGCTCGGAAAAAACTTATGAAGTGATCAAATCGATTTCGCCGCCAGTGCTGGTGGCGATGGGTGAGTGGGCTCAATTGAAACGCTTTCTCGTTTGTACCGGGGGAAGGGAATATATCGACGAAGCCCTCCGACTGACCGGACAATTAGCGTCTGCTGTCGGCGCGGCGGTGACCTTGCTTCATGTTATGGCCGAACCGCCGGCGATTTATGCCGATCTGGTGCGACTCGAAGAAGACATCACCGGTCTGCTTGAATCGAATTCAGAACTTGGAATCAATCTCCGCACCCAAAAACAGGACCTCGAAAAAATGGGCGTGCCGACAGAAGTGCATGTCCGGCATGGAATCGTGGTTGACCAGGTTTTCGCTGAAGCCCGCGCGAGCAATTACGACCTGATCGTGACCGGATCCTCTCACGCGCGCGGCATGTTGCGGCATTACATCATGGGCGATCTGACCCGCAGCATTTTAAATCACGCCAATTGTCCGGTTTTGGTCGCGCGCCCGGGCGCGGTCACCGGCCCGCGCGGTTTCTGGCGATCGATTCGCCGAGCCTTCGCAACGCCTCCACCGAAAGCGGCGCCCTGATTCCGAAGGAACTCAGATAATCGCGCGCAATTGCTCGATCGAAATTTCGCGGCGCATTAACGCTTCGCCGACCAGGACCGCATCCACCCCGCAGGCTTTAACTCTCGCCACGTCCTGCGGCGTTCTTACTCCGCTTTCGCTAACCAGAACGATCTCGTCCGGCACTTCGCGGCAAAGCTCTTCGATGACTGCAAGATCGACATCGAACGTCGCCAGATTGCGGTTGTTTATTCCGACGATCTTGGCGCCGGCTTCGAGCGCGCGATTTAATTCCCCGCGCGCGTGCACCTCCACCAGCGCGTCCAGTCGATACGCCGTGGTCGCGTGAAGAAGATCGACAAGTTGGCTTTGCTCCAGCGCCGCTACAATCAGCAAAATCGCGTCTGCGCCATTTACGGCCGATTCCGCGATTTGAACTTCATCCAAAATGAAATCTTTTCGCAGGAGCGGAACCGAAACAACGTGCCGGACCTCGGCCAGGTCTTGCAGTTTCCCCTGAAAGAATTTTGTGTCGGTTAAAACCGAAATCGCGTTCGCGCCGTCCCGCTCGTAATTCTTGGCGATCTCAATCGGATCGAAAGATGACGCGATCACGCCGGCTGATGGCGATGCCTTTTTGATTTCCGCAATGACCGCGAGTTTTTCGCCGCTTTGCAGAGCCGATCGAAAATCGCGAAAATCCGTTCGCGCCTGCGCTTCTCGCTCCAGCTTCTTGAAGCGCGGTCGCAAACGCTCGATTTCCTCGCGTTTGACCCGCAGAATTTCTTCGAGCCGATTCATCGCTGGTGAAGTTAAGCCGCTTGAGTCGGATGCCAACGGATGTAATCTTTGCCGCTCACGCGCCGACGTAGCTCAGCTGGTAGAGCAACGGTTTCGTAAACCGTAGGTCACCGGTTCAATCCCGGTCGTCGGCTCCAGCCTCCGCTTGAAGCGCAGCGAAAAACGGAGGCTGCCACGCCGGAATAAAACGTAGGCGGGCCATCTAAATTGCACTTTAGGTCCGGCACTCCAAGACTACGGCTTGGCAGGCCTCCTGTATGGCGCGCTTCTTCTACGTTTATGTTCTCGTCAGCGAAACTAATCCTTCAATTCACTACACAGGAACCACGCGGAATTTGTCGGCGCGCCTTCAAGAACACAATCGAGGCGGTTGCCCGCATACCGCAAAGTACAAGCCCTGGAAAATCGAAACGGCTATCGGATTCAGATCTGAAACCAAAGCTCGCGCCTTTGAAAAATATTTGAAGAGTGGATCGGGCCGCGAGTTCGCTCGTCGTCACCTTTAACCGATCGGCGTCCGCACTCTTCGCCGCATAAGGTCACGTCCTACACGTAATAAGATCGACATTCGTTAGGCGA
>DASTJU010000225.1:0-3608 GCA_035716295.1 Chthoniobacterales bacterium
TACAAGATCGCTTATATTAAGGGCAATCACTCGCGCTCCCATGTAATTGGCGTTGTTGCAGCTCGAATCCAGGCAATCGAACATATTCGCGGTCATGTAGAGACCGTCAGGCCAGATGCCCATCTTCGGATAATCTGGCAAATACGGATGGGCCGCATCGTCGGCCCTCAGGGCATACCGCCACCAGCCTCCACTGACCGGATCACTCGTTTTTGAAACCGCAACGCACTCGAAATACGGACCATTTTGAATATTGGTCCACGAGAAATCAGCCACGATAAAGCGATCATACTGCGGAACGTAAATTACGGTCGGGTCGCCGCCGTGAACTGCATCGCATGGTGTTCCGGTTCCGGCGCCGGCCCATAAGCCATCAAAAGTAAAAGTGGCCAGCGCTGCTCCCGTAGTCTTGCTATAAATTCCGACCGAGGTATTGACCGCCTGAACGAAATGGTTCGGTCCCACGTCTCCGACCGTGTCGGGCGGGTGGCCGGCGCCATTTGCGTTGTAGTTCATGCCGTCGAAGGACTTCGATGGACCTGGCATTGGAACAAATGGTCCCTGGACCGCCTGAGTGGAGGGCGCCGTCTTCGGTCGCACTCCAGACAAAACTTGCTTGGTCGTTGGCACCGGAAGGTCATGCTCAGGCGGACGGCGACTGAATGTGTCTCTTTGCACCGAAGTGACGTAACGCGGTAGATTTCTCACATCGCCGCGAAATTCGGATGCACGGACGCGCTCGCCTTCTCTTATCTCCGGTTGAAAGGAAGGTGCGCCGAAACTCAACAGTGCCAATAATGCGCTCGTTGAGCAGAGAATGAGGCCCAGGAAAATCCTGGGATTGAAGCTGCCGGACTTGGACTGAAGATATTTACGCACGATAATTTTGCCTTACGCCGCCGCCACTGTGGCGTGATCGGGTCTTAACTGTGGGAGAAACATAGGTGGGATCAACAAAAGCAGCTAGTTCAATGCCGCCGGGGAGTTTTCGAGGCGTGACTATCTCCAGCTCCAAACACGACGCAAATGGAATTGTTACGCTCAAAATTTTCAATCGGGCGCGGCCTGACTCGAAAAATACGCCGTCAAGGGACTTGTCGCCGAAGCCGTCCCGCGTTTTTCACCCAAGCCTATTTCATGCGCTTCCCGCCCCGCCTCGATCGCCTTTTTAAATGCTTGCGCCATGCGGATAGGATCAGACGCGATCGCGATTGCTGTATTAACCAAAACGGCATCCGCGCCCATTTCCATTGCTTCAGCCGCCTGACTCGGGGCTCCCAGACCAGCATCGACGACCACAGGAACGGTCGCTTGTTCGATAATGATTTCAATTTGCGGACGGGTTTCGATTCCCCGATTGCTGCCGATCGGCGAGCCCAACGGCATTACCGTAGCCGTGCCGACATCCTGCAAACGTTTCGCCAGTACCGGATCCGCGTTGATATATGGGAGCACGGTGAATCCTTCTTTCACGAGAATCTCTGCCGCGGCCAGTGTTTCCACTGGGTCCGGCAATAAATAGCGCGGGTCGGGATGGATCTCGAGCTTGATCCAGGTCGGCAAACCGGCGCTCGCCGCCAAACGCGCCAGCCGCACTGCTTCCTCGGCGGTCCGTGCTCCGCTCGTGTTTGGCAAAAGTAAAAATTGTTTCGGATCGATAAAATCTAAACTGTTCGCGAACGGATCGTGTTTGCCGGAAAGATCGGCCCGCCGGAGCGCGACCGTCACGATTTCGGTCCCGCTCGCCACCAGCGCGTCCCTCATTAATTCATTGGAGGCGAACTTTCCCGTGCCAACCAGCAAGCGCGACGTGAATTCGCGGTCCGCGATCTTCAGCTTGGAAGGCTTGTCCGACATTGCCTAGACAATAACGAATTCGCTGTACGAATCGAATTCGTTCGGCCACTTTTCTCAGGTGACTAAATTTGACCTGCGCCTGGAGGATTGTGTCGAAGGGATGACGCATTTGCCCGATGGAGATGTCGATCTTGTCGTCACCTCGCCGCCCTACAACCTCGGCATTCGCTATCGAAAGTATTCTGACCGCCAGAATCGACAATCGTATTTGAATTGGTGCGCGACCTGGGCGACGCAAGTTCGTCGCGTTCTCAAAGCGGGCGGTTCGTTTTTTCTTAACATCGGTTCGGCGCCGTCAAATCCGATGCTTCCGCACGAAATGGTTTTTCAGCTCCGCGATCTGTTCGTTCTCCAAAACACGATTCACTGGATCAAATCGATCGCCATCGATAACCGAACGGTTGGACATTTTAAACCGATCAGTTCCAAAAGATTTCTGAACGACTGCCACGAATACATTTTTCATTTCACTATCGACGGCAAGATCGACATCGACCGGCTCGCGCTCGGCGTGCCTTATCAGGACAAGAGCAACATCGCCCGCTGGTTGCACACGGGCGGGCGCGATAGCCGCTGCCGTGGCAACACCTGGTTCATTCCCTACGAAACAATCCAGAGTCGCGCCAAGGAACGACCGCACCCGGCGACGTTTCCCGTCGCGCTCGCGCAGAATTGCATCAAACTCCACGGCGTTTCGCGCACGAAGACAATGCTTGATCCATTTATGGGCATTGGAAACTCCGCTGTCGCCGCGCAGAGATGCGGCGTCAAAAAATTCATCGGCTTCGAAATTGATAAAACTTATCTCGCCGAGTCCAGGCGCCGGCTTGGACTAAAATAATTGATCGTCCGATTTTGCCGGCGTTGCCGACGCCTGAAACTTCTCGAGAGACTTCACAAGTTTTCCCGGCAACGGCCATACGCGATCGAAAATTCGCTCTGCGAGTGGTTTCGCTGTGAGATAGCCGGCAGCAAACATCTCCAGTCGGGCATCGAGATTGTCGATGTAATTGAGCGCCATCGCTTCCGGGGTTTTTGGAACAACCGGCGATCCGAATTGTTGCTCGCCATGATGCGCGCCAATGAGATGCAGCAGGTGAAGGCGCACATCTTCGGATGGCGGAAAAAAGTTTTTCCAGCTCTCCGCGTTTTCGGCGCCCAATCTTCGCCAGAGCGAGTTAATCAGTTCGAGACCAATGGAGATGTGTCCGACTAATTCCCCGCGTTCGTCGTAGTCCATGACGAAACCGTTTTCCGGTAGAGCGTTTTCCCAAAGCTTACCGGAATCATGAAAGAGGATTCCGGCGAAAAGAAGATCGGCATTCAATTGCGGGTAAAGGGGCGCGATGGACAGCGCAACGCGCATCATCTGCGCGGTGTGCTCCACTAATCCGCCACGCCGAGCATGATGATTCTTTCGCGCCGCCGCGGTGCGCCGAAAACGCTCGCCCAGTTCTTTCACGAACGTATCGCACAACGTACGCAGACGCGGATCGCTGATCGTGGCGATCGTTTGGAGGATGAATTGCCAATCTGCGTTTTGTTTTGCGCGCAGCTCGGCCGGGCCCTGCAGCAATTCGTTCTTCTCCTGTGACGTTAATGACCGCACCGTCCATTTCTGTGCTTCGAGGCCGAACTGTGAACGCGAATTAAATTCTCCGGTTAACTCGATGAAGCTCTCGGTTGTGAGGGAGCTGCATGCTTTGTAAGCAGGATGGTCGCTCCAGACTCGCAACGTCATCCGATCGCAC
>DASTJU010000226.1:0-3160 GCA_035716295.1 Chthoniobacterales bacterium
ACCAACGTTACCGGCATCGTCGCGGCCGGTGAAATCTTGCCGGTGGAAGTTTTGATGAAATCGGCGCCGGCCCGCATCGCGATCTCGCTGGCCAGGCGAACGTTGTCGTAGGTTTGCAGCTCACCCGTTTCCAAAATCACTTTTAAATGCGCTTCGCCGCACGCTTCTTTGGTCGCCGCGATTTCATCGAAGATGCGGCCATAATCACCGGCGAGAAAATTTCCACGATTGATCACCATGTCGATTTCGTCGGCACCGTCGTTCGCCGCGCTTCGTACTTCCTGCAGTTTCAGTCGCACTGGCATCAGCCCGGTTGGAAAAGCAGTCGCCACCGACGCCACTTTGACCCCGGAGTTGCCGAGAAATTTCTTCGCGACACGCACCAGATTTGGATACACACAAACCGCCGCGCAGGAAGGAACGTCATAGCGTGGGTCGAGTGGGTGCATCGCTTTGCGACAGAGAAACGCGATCTTTCCGGGCGTATCTTTTCCTTCCAGCGTCGTCAGGTCCATCATCGAGATCGCGAGTTTCAACCCTGCGAGCTTGGCCGAAGTCTTAATGCTGCGCTTGGCGAACGCGGCCGCGCGTTCCTCCGCCATCACCTGATCGATCACCGGCGCGGGACGCGGCGCATTTCGCTCGCGGCGAGCGGTTTCGAAACGCGCGATCGTTTTCATGAATCGATTTTTGAGGCAGGTCCGCGAAAAAGTTTTGTCGAATGGCGACCGTGCTCGCGTCGCAATCCGATTCATACCCTAAATCGGCCAGCCAAAGCAATCATGCAGACGTTTCTCTTGTCTCTCGCCATCTCAGAGCCATCTCCGCGCATGCTCATATTCACGGGCGCGATCAGTCTTGTGTTACTGGCGATTTTTCTGCGCCACAAACTCGGCTAGGCTGGAATTTCGCCAGCCTCGCGCTAGTTGAATCTCACCGGCGTGCTTGCGCGTCGCAGGACAAATTGAAACCATCAGGCAATGGTGGTGAAAGGCCAGACGTTATGTCAGATCCTGCTTTGGGGCTGCGCCGCAGTAATGCTCTCGTCCCGCGTGATTGCTCCGAGTGCGCTGCAACGATTCGATCAACCGCGGACTGTCTCCTACACAGCCGATATCATCGTGAACGGTCGATGGCTCCTTCCCCGCGACATGCTCGGGCACGTTGCAACCAAACCGCCATTAGTGAACTGGATGGCAGCGCCGGTCGTCGCGCTCGGTTTCTGGCAGGAATGGGCAGTGAAGTGGCCAATGGTCGCAGCGACACTGCTCACCACCCTCCTGACTGTGGGAATCGCACGCAATTTATTTCGAAAAATTCCCGAGACCGAAACTGTCGCAAACGAAGCCGCACTTATCGCCGGGGCCGCGTGGCTGGTGAATCCGGCCAATATGACAATGATCTATCATTGCCGGCCCGATCCGGTCCTGGTGCTCTTTCTTACCGCGGCCTGGATGTTCGCGATCGCGATCATTTCTGAAACTGATCCGAACAAGATCGACATCGCCGGGTTTTCGATTGCTGTCGGCCTGGCCGCTTTGACCAAAGGTCCGGCCGCGCTCCTTCCGATGATATATCTGCCGTTGGCGGCCTGGTTAATCCGAGGTCAACCAGGTCTTCTCCGGCGTAGTCACTGGTGGTGGGCAATCCTAGGTGCGCTCGCGATCTTCTCGCTTTGGGCATTGCCGACCGCGATTCGTTACCCGGCGCCGTTTTTTAATCAGCTCATCGGCCGTGAGCTAATCGGACCAACCTTTGGATTGGATCATTACTTCGGCGGAAAAAATTACACTGGTGGTCCGCTCGTCGCGTTAAAACTCGTCCTACAAAATCCGATCTGGTTTGTTCAACGGTTTCTCCCATGGTCACTCTTGAGTATCGGCGCACTTTTCGTCATCGGCTGGCGGCGGTGGTTTCGGCATCCGCTTGCGCCCACAATTCTGTGGATATTTCTCGTGCTCGCATTTTTCGCTCTGTCGGTGCGCCAAACTGCCGATTACATCCTGCCCGCTTATCCCGCGGCAGCGATCCTGGCTGCCTATTTTTGTGCAACTTATTTGCGAAGATTTCGGATCCAGTTTTGGCATGTCGCGGCGTTTGCTCTGACGCTCGCAGTCGGACTGAGCGCAAAACACTTTCTCAAGACCAGCAAGGATCTCGGCGGCGAAAACTTGAAGCTATTTGCGCGTCAAGTGGAGAGCACGATTAGCAACGACCCGGTCGTATTTATCGACACCGAATACAACACGCTCCAATTTTTTCTGCATCGACATCAGCCAGGCTCGCCTACCGCGGAACAGATGGCTGTGGCAAAGTGGGTTATTATGCCGTTGCGCGATGAGGTTCCCGCGGAATTGCAATCGAACCTCGTCACTCGAAATCAAGAAAAGCAATTTGTGTTGGGATTATATCGAATGGAGAATGTGCGCGCGCTGATTCACCCGGATTCGCCGCCTAATTTTGGATCGCGTCCGCGATCGTAAGCACGCCGCTTCTATGACAACGGTTAAGACCTGGCCTGGAAAACCATATCCGCTCGGCGCGACCTGGCTCGGCAACGGTGTCAATTTCGCGATTTTTTCCGAGAACGCGACCGAAGTGCATCTTTGCTTGTTCGACAACATCGATTCGCCAAAAGAAAACGTCCGCATCCCGTTGCGCGAACAAACCGAGCACGTCTGGCACGCGTTTCTGCCCGAGGTGCGGCCAGGACAACTCTACGGATATCGCGTTTACGGCCCGTACGATCCGGATCACGGTGTGCGCTTCAACGATTCGAAGTTGTTGCTCGATCCCTACGCGAAGGGGATTGCGGGCGAAATCAATTGGTCGGACGAAATGTTCGGTTATGTCGTTGGTGGCAAGGAGGAAGACTTGGCCCGGGATTCCCGCGACAACGCCTGGGCGATGTTGAAGTCGGTCGTGGTCGACGGCGCTTTTAATTGGGGCGAGGACAAACGCCCGAATACGCCGCTTTCGGAAACGGTGATTTATGAAGTGCACGTGAAGGGATTCACGAAATTGTGGCAAGAAGTGCCGGAACAATTGCGCGGAACTTATGCCGGCGTCGCAAATGAGAACGCGATCCGTTATCTAAAAAATCTCGGAGTGACCGCGATCGAGCTGTTGCCGGTGCACACCCATCTCGATGAAAAATATC
>DASTJU010000227.1:0-2803 GCA_035716295.1 Chthoniobacterales bacterium
GTCGTTGAGTGCGCGATAAAACGCCTCCCGAAAAGGAACTGAACTGAACCGATTCGCCGATTACGGCGTGCGCGAGGACGCCCAGTAGCGAAACAACGGACTCGGCATCAATGCCGGATTCTGATCGACCGTTGCGGGAGCATCGGCTGGAACATCTTCTGGACCTTCGGCCGGAGGCGCTGGCTCTTCACTACCGACCGCGCCTGGCTCGGTCGCATTGGCGGCATGCTTAGCCATCAAACGCTGCTCAAGGCTCTGATTTGACGCGGTCGTCTGAGACGTGGTCGAGCAAGCTGGGAGAAGTGCGAGGCTGAGCAGACAGAAGGCGGTTTCGATTTTCATTGGACGGTGAAAGTTAGTACTGGCGACGCTTTTATAATTACTATAATCCGCGCGCGGATGGCAAGAACTTTTTTTACCTCACAAGAACCGGCCTAAAACCGGCCTAAGCTTCTCCGCCGTGGCCTTCGGCCAAAGCTGGCGCTTCGTCACCAAGGCGTTGTCGAGCGATCGATGCTCGGGCCAGTCCGGCGTAGCGGGGATTCGGGGAATCGCTTCGACCAAGACCTTCTTGGCCGCCTCGGCATTGGCAAGCAGATGACCGAACACCGTCTGGGCCGACACCGGCTCTTCCTCCACCTTCCAGCAATCGTAGTCGGTAATCATCGCCATCGTCGCAAACGCGATCTCGGCTTCGCGCGCCAATTTTGCTTCCGGCACATTCGTCATTCCGATCACGTCAAAGCCGTGGCGGCGATTCAATTCAGACTCCGCCCGGGTCGAAAACGCCGGTCCATCCATATGCACATAGATGCCGCCATTGTGAACGTTAACTCCGACCTTTTTTGCCGATTCGGCGAGAAGATTTCGCAACTGGAGGCTGATCGGTTCGGCAAAAGAAACGTGCGCGACGATTCCTTCGCCGAAAAATGTGTGGTGGGCGCGCGAACTCCCGCGGTCGTAAAATTGGGACGGCAACAAAATATCGCGCGGTTTGTATGTCTCCTGCAAACTACCAACCGCGGTGACGGCAATGATCCAGCGGACGTTGAGCGAGCGCAGCGCGTAAATATTCGCGCGATGATTCAGTTCGTGCGGAAGAATACTGTGGCCGCGCCCGTGCCGCGGCAAAAAATAAACCTGCCGTCCGCTGATGTTGCCGCCGATCAGCGCGTCGGAGGGCGAACCGAACGGTGTCTCGATCCTTTGCTCGGTCGCATCGCGTAGCTGCTCCATCTGGTACAAGCCGCTCCCGCCGATAATGCCGATTGCGGGTGCACTTTCCTTCATTCCGCGAGTGATTTAATCGGAAAGATCGACAACTTGAAAAGCGGATAATCTCGCCATGGCGAAGGCCGACGGGCAGTGTATTATTTCGCCCGCCCGATGCCCAAGTTTTTCATTAAAACCTACGGCTGTCAGATGAACGAACGCGACTCGGAACAAGTCGCGCATTCGCTCATCGTCCGTGGCTACGAACGCACCGAGAACGAGTTGGAAGCGGACGTCGTGCTGCTGAACACCTGCAGCGTTCGTGATATGGCCGATCAAAAGGCGCTCGGCAAAATGGGAATGTTGGGCCACATAGCGGACGAGCGGCCGCACGTTGTCTTTGGTTTTCTCGGCTGCATGGCCCAGGCGCGCGGCACTTCGCTCCTCAAAAATCTGCCGCATGTCGATCTTGTTGTTGGCACGCAAAAGTTTCATCGCGTCGCTGATTATGTTGATGACGCCTTGAAAAGGAAATGGACTCGCGCGATGGATGATCCGCGATTTTCGATCGTCGATGTCGACGAGGAAACCGGATCGCAATCCACTATCCGCCATCAACGACTCGGGCCGAAACAGGCGACGGCGTTCGTCTCGATCATGCAAGGGTGCAACATGCACTGCACATTTTGCATCGTGCCGCAGACACGCGGAGCCGAGCGCAGCCGTGCGATTGAAGAAATTGTCGCCGAAGTCCGCGATCTTGTTTCACACGGCGTGAAAGAAGTGACCTTGCTCGGTCAAATCGTGAACCTTTACGGCCGCCACGAATTTCCCAGGATCGACAGCAAGAGTCCGTTTGTGCAATTGCTCGAGGCCGTCCACGAAATTGACGGCTTGGAGCGCCTTCGCTTCACTTCCCCGCATCCGATTGGGTTCCGCGAAGACTTGATCGACGCCTATCGGCGTTTGCCAAAACTAGTCGATCATCTCCATCTGCCGCTGCAATCGGGCTCGAACAAAATTTTGAAGGCAATGCACCGGACTTATACCGCCGAGAAATATGTCGATCTTGTCCGGCGCGTTCGCGATGCACGGAAGGGAATCGCCATCACGACCGACATCATCGTTGGATTTCCGGGTGAGACCGAAGATGATTACCAACAGACGCGCGCTTTAGTCGAAGAAATCAAATTCGATAATGCCTTCGTGTTTCGATATTCGCCTCGGCGCGACACGCCGGCGGCGGAAATGGCGAATCAAATCGATGAAAACATTAAAGAGCGCCGCAATCATGATTTACTCGAGGTCGTGAACGAATCGGCGCGAAGGATTAATCAGCGCGTCCTCGGTCGGACTTTGGAAGTGCTTTGCGAAGGGCCTAGCAAAACCAACCCGTCGCGGCTGATGGGACGCACGCGCACAAACAAAATCGTGCTGTTTGAGGGTTCTGAGGATTTTGTCGGCGCGCTGGTCGATATTCAAATCGAACGCGCGACTGGATTTAGTCTTTACGGAACGCCGATGACAACCGAAGAGCGGGTCGTGACGATTGCCGCATGATTTACCATTTGAATTTGCAAACCGCAGGAGT
>DASTJU010000228.1:0-4314 GCA_035716295.1 Chthoniobacterales bacterium
GCGTACTCGCGAAATCTCTCCTCTAGCGTTGCAACGCTGGAGAATTTTCCGAAATAAAGCCGCGGGAGAGCCGTTTCGAGCGGTTGGTGCCGGGCGAGCGCGTCGAGCAAGCTCAAGAAGCTTGGCTTGTCGGTTGCGACCAGAAATCGCACCAGCCGCTCTGATTCATCATAAAAAATGCGGACGCGATCGGAGGGTGGATGCGTGAATGCGGTCAGGATGCTGAGTGGGATCAAGTCTTGTAATGGAATTGCTTCCGAATGCGGTTTGGCCGCGAAACCGCGTGCGCGTTCATAACTGGCGTGCGCATCTTTCGAAACGAACTGAGCGAATCCTTCATCCAACCAACAGGGAATGCCATCGGTGTAAAAGCGATGCAGAACGAGATGAACGATCTCGTGTCCCAAAAGATTGTTGCTGAACTTATACGCCGGATTTCGTTGAACGAAGAGACTGCCGGCCGAGTGAATTCCACCAGTCCACGGCTCCAGTTTGCCGAAGGCCTGAAAATCCTGCCATTCTTCCGGGCGCTCGAAGATGTAGATGTGCGATTTGATGTCGCCGGCAGGCTGCTCGCGCTCCAGCTGTTTCGCGATGACGCGATAATGAAATTCCGCCTCGACCGAAACCGGCGTGGCGACGTAGCTGTGAACAAAATGATAAATGAAATGCTCGGTCTCAGCGTGTTTCCATTGCTCCGGATGAATCGCGAGCGCTTTCTCGCCGAGCGGATTTGGATCGCGCTGGCTCAACTGCGAAAACTCAACTTCTGACAACGAGCTCGATTCATTGATTTGGGCACCGGCTGACGCCGCGCACAAGATCGAGATCGCGAAGATCGACAAGCAGCGCATGGCTGCTGATAGAGCGAATTCCGTGCGAGCCGACTAGACCCGCGAGCGTCGTCGTCCGGAATTGCGAGTGTATTTCACCGGGCGGCGTTTTGGCTCGATCTTAGTGAGACCGGTGCCGCTTTTCACTTCCATGATTTGATCGCGCAGAAGGGCAGCGCGTTCGAACTCGAGGTTGGCCGACGCCTGTTGCATTTCTTCCTCCAACTCGCGCAACAATTCAGTGAGATCGAAATTGCCGCCGGCTTCCTGGATGACCGAGGCGGCGATTTCGCGGCCGCGCAAAATGGTGTGCAAACTTTCCTGGACCGCGCGGCGGACTGTTTGCGGCGTGATCCCGTGCTTCTCGTTGTACTCCATCTGTTTGGTACGACGATATTCCGAGATCGATATCAACGCTTCCATGCTTTGCGTGATCTGATCGGCAAAAAGCACGACCTCGCCATTGATATGGCGCGCCGCACGACCGGCGGTCTGAATCAGTGACGTTTGGCTACGCAAGAATCCTTCTTTGTCGGCATCGAGGATGCAGACGAGCGACACTTCCGGAAGATCGAGACCTTCGCGAAGCAAATTGATGCCGACCAGAATGTCGAATTCGGCTGCGCGCAGCCCGCGCAGAATTTCCACGCGCTCGATCGTGTCGATGTCGCTGTGGAGATAGCGCACCTTCAATCCGACATCGCGCAAATAATCGGCCAGATCTTCGGCGGTGCGTTTGGTCAAGGTCGTGATAAGGATGCGTTCGCTTTTCTCCACCCGCTGCCGGCAGAGCTCGATTGTGTCATCGATCTGGTTCTTCAACGGCTTGATTGTGATTCTCGGATCGAGAAGTCCGGTCGGGCGAATGATTTGTTCAACAATTAGGGGCGCTCCCGGTTCGCGAACCTCGAATTTTTCGGCGGGCTCGTCGGTGCGCGAGATGTGCACTTCTGAATTGGATGTTGAGCGTTGAGCGTTGAGCGTTGGGCGTTTTCCGCCGGGCAATACGAAGGGAACTGGCTCATCCTGGCCAATTCGTTGCCGCTTATGCGGAACGTAGCCTTTGTTTCCGGCAACGCTGTTTTGAATCTCGAACTCAGCCGGCGTCGCACTCACGTAGACGAGCTGGTTCGTGAGCTTCATGAACTCGTCGAAATTCAGCGGACGATTATCGAGCGCGCTCGGCAAACGGAAACCGTAATTAACCAGCACGGTCTTGCGCGAGCGATCGCCTTCGTACATCCCGCCAATTTGCGGAATGGTCGCATGCGATTCGTCGATCACGACCAGAAAGTCTTTCGGGAAAAAATCGACAATCGTGTACGGCTTCGAGCCGGGCGGCCGGCCGGAGAGATGCCGGGAATAATTCTCAATGCCGTTGCAGAAACCCATCTCTTGCAACATTTCCAGATCGTATTCAGTGCGGATGCGGATCCGTTGCGCTTCGAGAAGTTTGTTTTGAGATTCCAACAGTATGATCCGGTCTTCCAGCTCGGCCCGGATCGTTTGCAGCGCGCGATTCAATTTGTCGGCCGGCGTCACGAATTGTTTCGCCGGAAAAAACGTGAACACGCTGAGCGATTCGCGGGCGTGTCCGGTGAGCGGATCGAAGCGAGTGATCGCATCGATTTCGTCGCCAAAAAATTCCAGCCGCACTGCTTCCTCGTCCGCCGTGGCCGGATAAACTTCGACGACGTCGCCGCGGACGCGAAATTTACCGCGCGAGAAACTAATGTCGTTACGCTCGTAGAGCATGTCGACCAGACGGCTGAGCACCGCTTCGCGTGAAGTATGCTGGCCGCGTTTTACCGTGAGCAACATTCGCTCGTAATCTTCCGGCGAGGTGACGCCGTAGATGCAGGAAACACTCGCGACCACGATTGTGTCGCGCCGTGTAAGCAACGCGCTGGTCGCCGAAAGACGCAACCGCTCGATCTCTTCGTTAATCGACGAATCCTTTTCGATGTAGGTGTCGGTGCGCGGGATGTAGGCTTCCGGCTGGTAGTAATCGAAGTAGCTGACGAAATATTCGACCGCGTTTTTGGGAAAGAACTGTTTGAACTCGGAGTAAAGCTGGGCCGCGAGCGTTTTGTTGTGCGAAATCACCAGCGTCGGCCGGTCTAGCTCACGAATGACATTGGCCATTGTAAATGTTTTGCCCGAACCGGTGACGCCGAGGAGGGTCTGATGCCGATTGCCCGCTTCGATCGATTTGATCAGCTTGGCGATCGCCTGACTCTGGTCGCCGCGAGGTTTGTAGTCGGATTCGAGCTGAAACGGCATCCGGCAATTTAGCACGCAAGAGACGTTGCGCTTGTGAAAGGCGCTTCCGAAAGTTAATTCAGCGAACACGGTGAATCTGACAAAACTCTCTGCCGAGCTGAAACGGCGCCATGTCTATCGAGCGGCGGTCGCTTACGGGATGGTGGCATGGCTGTTGACTCAGGTCGCGACCCAGGTCTTTCCGTTTTTCGACATTCCAAACTCGGCGGTGCGCTTCGTCGTTGTCGTTCTGCTCATCGGATTTCCAATCGCGATGTTGTTGGCCTGGCTCTACGAATTTACCGGAGAAGGATTTGTTCGGGAGGAAGATGTCGATCCGACAACGCGCCGAAGCGCGCGGCGGTATTGGGATTTCGTGATTATCGGCGTTCTCCTGCTCTTGGTGGCGGTGCTCATTTATGGACGGATCCCGTTTCGCAGCTCGAGCGGCGAACCCATACCCGAAAAAAGTATCGCGGTGTTGCCGTTCGCAAATTTCAGCGACGACAAGCAGAACGCATTCTTCGCCGACGGGATCCAGGACGACATTCTGACGAGTCTGGCGAAAATCGCGGACTTGCGTGTGATCAGTCGTTCATCGGTGATGCAATTTCGCGATCCCGCAGCGCACACTCTCCGCGAAATCGGCAAACTGCTCGGAGTCGCCAATGTTTTGGAGGGAAGTGTGCGGCGGGAAGGGGATCGAGTGGTGGTAAATGTGCAGCTGATCGACGCCTTGAAAGATCGACATCTCTGGGCCCATCGTTACGAGCGCACGCTGGCCGATTCGTTAGGCTTGCAGGGCGAACTCGCAGGAGAAATCGCGGAAGCGTTGCGAGTGACGTTGAGCCCTAACGAAAAAGCGCGCATCGGAACAAAGCCGACCGAGAACGCCGATGCTTACCTGGTTTATCTCCAAGCGAACCAGATTGAACGCAATCCGGACACATTGCTCGAAGATTACAAAAAGGCGGAACAGCTTTATCTGACCGCCATCGGGCTCGACCCAAAGTTTGCTCTCGCTCATGCGCGACTCGCTTCCACGCGCGCGGCGATTTTTCATTATTATGAGCCGCTGGATGCGTGGAAAACCAAAGCCCGGGCCGAAGCCGAGATCGCCTTGGAATTGCAACAGAATTTGGCCGAAGCGCATTTCGCTCTCGCTCAATGCATCTACTGGATCGACCAGGATTACAATCGTGCCCTGGCCGAGTTTGAT
>DASTJU010000229.1:0-2120 GCA_035716295.1 Chthoniobacterales bacterium
GCTCTTTCTTCGTTTCCGGCATGCAAATCTCCGGATGCTGCCGCAAAAACGAATCCAGCGCCGACGTCCCGCCCTTCTGCGTCCCGCCAATTACAAAATCAACGCGCATTTGTTTCTATTCTGTCATGTCGAGCGGAGTCGAGACATCTCTAAATGTTTCCGATCAAAACAACGGCCAGACAATAGTAAGAGATTCCTCGACTGCGATCGGAATGACAAACAAGGGCGATCGAGCTTTTAGAACATCGCCGCTACGTGCGGCCAAAACACGATTGCTCCAATTTAATCACTTCTTCAGCATCGCATCGCGCTTTGGTTTGAATTCGCTCGTGGGTTTCCATTCCGGAAATTTGTCGGCATTGGCGATTTGGTAACCGACCTCGAATAGAAGATCGACATCTTGGACCGCGCCGGAGAGGTCCCAGTCGGGATTCACCTGATCGGTGACTTGATGATAATCTTTTGAATCGAACTCGTCGGAGCGGAGCGGCCCGTTGGGAGGTCGCGACATCAGGTGTTCGCCTTTGCCGATGTAAAGCGACGGCACGCCGACTTTTGAAAATTCGAAATTATCCGCGCGATAAATACTTCCTTTTTCGGGACGCGCGTTCGGAATCGCAACGCGTCCCTGTCGTTTTGCCGCTTCCGCGAGAGCATCGTCCATCGTCGAAAAACCCCAGCTGGGGTCTTCGACGTCGCGGGCTTTGCCCCAGACGTTCATGCTGTCGATGTTGATGTCGGCCAGCGTTTTCGCGAGCGGATAGAGCGGATGCTCGGCGTACCATTTTGCCCCTAGCAAACCGGCTTCCTCCGCGGTCGTGCACATGAACAGAATCGAACGTCGCGGCGCGGGATCGGCTTTGGGAAATGCGCTCGCCAATGCGATCACGGCCGCGTCGCCCGAAGCGTTGTCGACCGCGCCGTTGAAAATCTGATCGCCCTGTAGTTCCGGATGGCGTCCGAGATGGTCCCAGTGTGCGCTGTAGATAACGTATTCGTCCTTCAACGCCGGATCAGCGCCTTCGAACTTGCCGATCACGTTGCGCGATTTGAATGAGCGCAGCGCTTGTTTGATGTCGATGTTCGCTTTCGCATTCAGCGCGACCGGCTTGAACTCTTTCGTGACCGCAGATTTCTTGAGCGCGTCGAAGTCCTGACCGCAATCAGCCAGGAGTTTCTTTGCGACGTCGAGGGTGACCCATGACCGCGCCGAAACTGCGCTCATGTTTTTGTCGGGACTATCGAGCTCGAAGTTTTCCTTCGACCAGCTCGACCGCACGACTTGCCACGGGTACGCGGCTGGCACCGTTTCGTGAATGATGATTGCGGCGGCCGCACCGCGTTGCGCCGCGATCTCATATTTGTAGGTCCAGCGACCGTAATAGGTCATCGCCTTTCCTTTGAACATCCTCTCGTCGAGCTTCGATGGATCTTTCGGATCGGGAACCGCCGGGTCGTTGATCAACATTACGATCGTTTTGCCGCGAACATCGACGCCTTTGTAATCGTCCCAACCGTATTCGGGCGCGACCACGCCATAACCGACGAAGACGAGATCGGAATTGTCGATCTTGATTTCCGGCTGCAATCGCGCAGATGACGCGACGAAATCATCGCCGAGTTTCAATTCCATCGGCGGCTTGCCCGCGACTGCGAGAACCATCTTCGGATCGCTCTTAATTCCGGCGAGCGGCACTTCCTGAATGTAAGAGCCGTCTGGATTTCCTGGCTTCAGTCCGATCGCTCGAAATTGGTCGGCGATGTATTTAGTCGAGAGCTCTTCGCCTTTGGAGCCGGGCGCGCGCCCTTCGAATTCGTCCGACGCGAGAGTTTTGATGTGCGCGAGCAATGCGTCCGGGGTGATGACATCGAGCGCCGGTTTGAGTTTCTCGGCCGGTTTGTCCGCGGCGAAGAGGGAAAGTGAGATTCCGAAAAAGAGAACGCAGGAGAGGCGAATCGTTTTCATGGCGGAAATATTAAGAGATTTCTCGACTTCGCTCGAAATGACAATGTTTCTGTGGCGGGAAAATCTACACTGCGAGCGCCAACCCCTCACCTTCATCCTCTCCCCTTGCGAAGGGGAGAGGGCAGGGGTGAGGAGTCGATTCTTTTTGTCGATC
>DASTJU010000230.1:0-2059 GCA_035716295.1 Chthoniobacterales bacterium
AGATTCCTCGACTTCGCTCGGAATGACAAAAGGAAATCACGGAGCGCGCATGAATAGCACGGCGATCATGCTGCCGAGAAACGTCAGCACCGCGACGGCGGCGATTCCGAAGACGACGAGATGCGCCGGATCGCGAGATGTCGATTTTTGCCGGAACGGTGAAGCGTTTCCGAAACCAGCGGGCGCGGCGCTGGCCTCGGCCGGCGTAGTTTCGATCTCCTCCAGATCCGGCAGGGGTTGTGAGCCGCGGACATCCGGTTCAAACCGCGCTTCGATAGCGCCGAACCGGATGCGATCTTCAAAGCGCAATGCCGTTTCGGTGATCGGCACGCCGTTGACTTTAGTGCCGTTAGTCGAATCGAGATCTTTGAGGCGATAAGTGTCGCCGCTCGACTCCAATTGCGCGTGCCGATTCGAGACCGACGAATCGTCGATTACAATCATGTTGTCGGGCGCGCGGCCGATGGTGATCGAGCGTTCGGCAAATTCGTAAGCGACTTTGCCCTGCGCTTCGGTGGTGAGAATCAGTTTCGGCATGTTGTCGATCTATTTTGCTTTGTCATGTCGAGCGAAGTCGAGACATCTCTTTCTATTTCAGTTCGCCGGCGCTGGGAAATATTTAAAGATTTCTCCACTTCGGTCGAAATGACAAAGAGGTACAATTGACCGGGCATCAGCCGCCCAGCATAGTGCGGCTTTCATGGGAATCGAATTGACGCGCAATTTCTGCATCATCGCGCACATCGATCACGGCAAAACCACTTTGTCGGATCGATTGCTCGAGACGACGGGCACGATTCACGACCGCGACAAGCAAGACCAATTGCTCGATTCGATGGACTTGGAGCGCGAGCGCGGGATCACGATCAAAGCGCATCCGGTGACAATGAATTATCGCGCCAAATCGGGGGAAATGTACCTGCTGAACCTGCTCGACACGCCGGGCCACGTTGATTTCGCGTATGAAGTTTCACGATCGCTGGCCGCGTGCGAAGGCGCGCTCTTGATTGTCGATGCAGCGCAAGGCGTGGAAGCGCAGACGGTGGCGAATGTGCATCTCGCGCATAAACAAGGCCTGACCATCGTGCCGGTGATCAACAAGATCGATCTGCCGAACGCCGATGTGCCGTCGGTGAAGCGTCAACTCGAGGAAATTCTGGCGATTCCAGCTGAGGAAGCGATCGAGGCCAGCGCGAAGGTGGGAATCGGTATCGAAGAAATTTTGGAAGCGATTGTGCATCGGATCCCGGCGCCGGAAAAACCGAAGGACGAAACTTTACGCGCGCTGGTGTTCGATTCGGTGTTCGACGTTTATCGCGGAGTCATCGGTCACGTTCGAGTGGTGTCGGGAAAGATGGAGCCGGGCCAGGCGATCAGGATGATGAGCAACGACTCGCGCTACGAGATCAAGGAAGTGGGCGTGTTTACGCCCAAGATGTTTCTGCAGCCGAAGCTGAGCGCCGGCGACGTCGGTTACTTTATAGCGAACGTCAAAACCATCGCGGACATGAAGATCGGCGACACCATCACCGATCAACGTAATCCCGCACGGCAGGCGCTTCCCGGTTTTCAGGAAATTCATCCAATGGTGTTCAGTGGAATTTACCCGATCAACACCGGCGACTTCGAACATTTGAAAACGGCGATCGGCAAACTGCGATTGAACGATTCAGCCTTTATTTACACGCCGGAGAGTTCGGTCGCACTCGGGTTTGGATTTCGCTGCGGATTTCTCGGCCTGCTCCACATGGAAATCATTCAGGAACGATTGCGCCGCGAATACAACATGGACATAATCGCGACGAGCCCGAGCGTCGTTTACGAAATCGAGACGACCCGAGGCGAGACCTTGTTGATCGACAACCCCGCGCATTTGCCTGATCCGAGTCAGATCAAAGAAATTCGCGAGCCGATCGTAAAAACTTACGTGCTTTGCCCGAACGAGAACATCGGCGATCTGTTGCAATTGATTTTGGAAAAGCGCGGACAAATGGACCATACCGAAACGCTCGATTCGCGCCGGGTGATGTTGCATTGCGAACTCCCGCTGAACGAGATC
>DASTJU010000231.1:0-2408 GCA_035716295.1 Chthoniobacterales bacterium
TATTCGAGTTACTCCGAATTGCTGGAGAAGGTGGAGTGGGAGAAATACGGCGTGGTTGACGGCGTCGCGCGCGATTCGCGTTGCGAGAATTGCATGGTGCACTGCGGGTACGAACCGACGGCCAGCCTCGGCTTGCAGTCGCAGCGCGGCGATACTTGGAAGACGATCAAGTTTAACTTCGGACCGAAACCAAAACCGACCGGCCGTGGCAGCGAAATTCTCGCTTTCAATGGCGTGAGTTGCGGAAACGGCCACAAGACTGGTAAGAACGCTGAAGTTGCGGCTGCGCAAGCGTCGTAGAATCGATCCGCCTTCGTCATGACTACGGCGTGACAAGCAGTCGTTCGACAGGCAAAATCTAAACTCTCAATGAGTTCGTCACGAAACCTCATCGCATTGCCAAGCGCAGCTCCGGAGCGGTCGGAGCCATACTTGGCCGCCGATGCCGAGATTTCGGACGCGATTGTGCGAGCGCAGCAAAATCTTTTGCGGCAACAGCGGACCGATGGCCATTGGTGCGGTGAACTGCTGGTCGATAGCACGCTGTGCTCCGACTTTGTCCTGTTCATGCACTGGCTGGGCGAGATCGACGTTTCGCTCCAGGAACGCTGCGCTCGTCACATTTTGAAACGACAGCTGCCGGACGGCGGCTGGAACATTTACTTCGGCGGCCCGAGCGAGATCAACGCGTCAGTCAAAGGCTACTTCGCCCTCAAGTTGGCTGGTTATTCGACCGATCTGCCGTTTATGCGCAAAGCGCGCGAAAACATTCTGCGCCTTGGGGGCATTCCGCGGATGAACACCTTCAGCAAGCTTTACCTCGCGCTGTTGGGCCAGTTTCCGTGGAAATATCTGCCCACCATTCCGGTGGAAATGATTTTGCTGCCGAGCTGGGCGCCCTTCCACATCTACAAAATGTCGTCCTGGAGCCGGGCGATGTTGATTCCGCTCGCGATCATCAACCATTTCAAACCGACGCGTTCGTTGCCGGGCAACAAACAGCTGCACGAGCTTTATCCGCTCGGCACCGAGCAGGGCGATTTACGTTTGCCGCGGAGCGAACGTTTTTGGACCTGGCGCAATTTTTTCCTTCGCCTCAACGACGTTCTTAAAATTTTGCATCCGTTGCGGGTCCGCCCAACTCGCAAACGCGCGCTGGAAGAAGCAGAGCGTTGGATGCTGGAACGAATCGGGCAGGGAAGCGACGGGCTCGCGGCAGTTTATCCGGCAATGCTGAATTGTTTGATCGCGCTCCGCGTTCTCGGTTATTCGAAAGACCACCCTGCTTATAAAAAGGCGGCGCAGGATTTCGCGGGCCTGTTCGTTGATGACCCCGACGATTTTCGCATTCAACCTTGTTTGTCACCCGTTTGGGACACGGCGATCAATTTGATCTCGCTGGCCGAATCGGGTTTGCCGGCGGATGACCCCGCTCTCCAGCGCGCCGCCAAATGGTTGCTCGACAAGGAAGTGAGGATCCGTGGCGATTGGGCGTTTAACAATTCACACCCCGAAGCGAGCGGCTGGGCGTTTGAATACAACAACGTTTATTATCCCGACGTGGACGACACCGCGATGGTGTTGATGGCGTTACGACTCGTTAGGCCGGAGGAAAATTGGGGATTGGAAAATGCTTTTCGGCGCGCGCTTGATTGGGAGCTTAGTTTTCAATGTAGCGACGGCGGCTGGGCGGCGTTCGATAAAAATGTCACGACGCCATGGCTCGAAGACATGCCGTTCGCTGATCACAACGCGATTCTCGATCCCACTTGCAGCGACCTCACCGCGCGCACTCTCGAATTGCTCGGCTACATCGGTTTCAATCCAAAAACGCGCCGCGTCCGCGATGCGATCCATTATCTAATCGAAACTCAGGAAGCCGATGGCTCGTGGTATGGCCGATGGGGAGTGAATTATATTTACGGAACGTGGCAGGTGCTGCGCGGACTGCGCGCCATCGGACACGATATGACCCAGGATTGGATTTTGCGCGGGCGCGATTGGCTCGAGAGCTGTCAACATGACGACGGCGGCTGGGGCGAGACTTGCGCGACGTATGAGAATCCAGCGATGAAAGGAATCGGTGCAAGCACAGCCTCGCAAACCGCGTGGGCGATCATGGGAATTTGTGCATGCGGCGATCTTGGTCGCCCGAGCATCCAGCGCGGTCTGCGTTTCCTTTTGAGCTCACAGAAATCGGACGGGTCCTGGGACGAACCCGAAATTACCGGGACCGGATTTCCGGGCGTGTTTTATCTCAAATACGACATGTACCGACAAAATTTCCCGCTTCTCGCCCTCGCGACCTACGTGAATTACCGAAACGGCTGCATCACGAAGCCGGGATTTTATCAAGCGAAGTAATTTGGAGGGCGCCGCGCCGTCGGCGCCTTTAAGAAATTGTCAGA
>DASTJU010000232.1:0-6225 GCA_035716295.1 Chthoniobacterales bacterium
CCGAATGCAAGGAAGGTTTCTTTTCCTCCAGGGCGGCCCGGTCCCAGTTACCCAGCTGCGATGCCGCGTCGTAAGCGCTTTGGGCGAACTCGAGCAGCACTTCGTCGGGCGATTTTGCAGTGCGAACCGCGTCGTAGGGCAAAACGAACTCGTGGAACTGCGCATTATACGAGGCCGCGTCTGGTTTCACCTTCGCTTGTGAAAATCCCTCCGGCTCCGGGTAAGCGTAGGAATAAAAGATCGCCATCGGCATTGCGTCGGCGCCGGGCCAAAACCCGAGGCTGCTTACTTCCTGCGAGTAGGCTTCGCGCGTGATCGCATCCGGCAAATGCGGAATGCCGCCGGGATGCTTCGGCGCAGCACGCCCCGAAAAACGGGTGACGGCAAGATCCGGCGCGCCCCAGAAAAAGTGGACTGGGCTGCATTTCCCGCAAAACCTTGATCGAAATTGCTTAAACACGCGGTCGGCCTGGACCAGAACGCGCCAGAACCGATTGGCATATTCCGGATCGTAAGAGCGATGTTGTTCGTCGTGATCGAACGGAATCGGATTCGGGATCTCGTTCGGCAGGATGTCGATCTTGACCGGCAATTTCAGCTCGTCCAGCGCGGCCATCACCGCTTTGTAGAAATCCGCGACGCTGCGCGGCTTCAGTTCGATCGATCGCAGCGCGCCGTCGCTTTTCAGGATCCGAAGCTGGTGATCAATGAAATCAAAACGGATCTCAAACGTGTCAGACCCGTGCGGAATGGGCGAAGTCGTCAGGCCGCGGGCAGTGACATAAAGCGTGACATGCCAGGAATGGTTGGTCCACGGGGTCAGCGTCAGCCGGATTTTGCCGACAATTTGCGTCCACATGTGGAGCGTGGCGCAGGTGTCTTTCCAGTCCGCGTAATTCAACTCCGGCCAAACTTCAGAACCAGCGCGACCCTGAGGCATAAACAAACTAACGGTTGTTGAAATCGGAAAAGTTCCGCCGGACGCGATCGAACATTCCGCTCGCCTCATCCTGAGCGCGCTGAAAATATGGGCGCAGCCGTTGTCTCACACCGTACAACGGTCCGTGTTCTTCGTCGCCTTCGTCGCCTTCGTCGCTGGCTCCTTGCTCGCGTTCGTCGTGGCGACGCTCTTGCGGTACTTCGCGCTCTGTTTGCACGTCTGCCATCGTCGCGCCGGCAAACATTCCTTCGGTCCGGGTGACGTTTCCGCGATTCGCGCCGATATGAATTGTGCCAACGGGCTGGCCGTTCACCGCGTGCAGCGTCACGATCCAGACCGGATCGCCATGCTGATCGTTTCGCAAAGTGTAGCTCGCGCTGTCGAAGCGGGTTCCGGATTTGTCGGCAATATGACTGACCACTTGAAACGCGCCGCTCGAATCGAGATTCAACCGTGAAGTCTTGATGGTCGCGCCTTCGCTCGATCCGACGACTGAGCTGGGACGGTCCGAGGCCACTTGCCCATTCTTAATTTGAATTTCGCGGATCGCGCCGTTGCCGCGCCGATCGTCGATCAGAATTCGCCACGTTTCGGGTTGCGGATCGCCCTTTGTCCCGGTGACGGAGATGACGTGATTAACAGCGTCGCGGTTGACGTGGACGCCGACGATTCGAAGCGCGTCGTAAGCGGTCATCCGTTCCTGTGCCAGAGCGGGCGTGGCGAGAAGCACGAGCGCGGCCAATGTTTTCCACATGCGCGAGACTGAACAACCTGTTTCGATTACTGTCCATTGCTTTTGCTTGCACGGGACTGTAGGGGACGCTGTTAGCGTCCCATTTTCATTTCATCGGGAAGCAAACTGCTTCCCCTACAGAATCGGGATCCGCACTTGATTGAGCGCCGAGGTGTGCTCGCGTCTCTTTGGGCAATGAAGAAAGGAAAACTCGAGTTCACCAGCCACACCGCGAACCTCGCGTTGATGCGGAACTTCTTGCGAAAATTTCTCGCGCGTCACCCTTTCTCGGAAGAGCAGCGAACACTGATGGTGCTCGGGGTCGATGAAGCATGCACCAACGTGATTCGTCACGCTTACGATTTGCGCGACGATCAACCGATCGCGCTCTCAGTCGAAGCGCTGAGCACGTGTGTGCGAATGCGGCTGCGCGATTACGGCGAGCAAACTCCGGCGGATCAAATGCGCGGCCGCGCCCATAATCAAGTGAAGCCCGGCGGTCTCGGCTTGCATTTAATTCGCAATGCGTTCGATAAAGTCGATTACATTTTGAAACCGCGAGGGACCGAACTCGTGCTGACGAAAAATCTGGAGTAACGATTGTCGATGTTTGCACCCAGAGAAACTGTAGGGGACGCTGTTAGCGTCCTGTTTATTAATTGGGAAGCTGACAGCTTCCCCTACAGAAAATGAATGCCGCCAAGATGAAACCGCCGGAACCAGATGTCGCTTTCGAAATTTCGCTGCGGCCGCCGATGTTCAGCGAGTTCACCGGCCAGATAAAAGTGCGCGAGCGTCTGGAGTTGATGGTGGAAGCGGCGAAAAAACGCGGCGACGTCCTCGAACATATTTTACTGAGCGGTCCATCCGGTCTCGGCAAAACCACGCTCGCTTACATCATCGCGAACGCGATGGGCGTGAATGTGAAAAACACGAGCGGACCCGTGATCGAAAAAGCCGGGGAGCTCGCCGGATTGCTCACGAGCCTGGAGAAAGGCGATGTTCTTTTCATCGACGAGATCCATCGGCTCCAACCGACGATCGAAGAATATCTTTATCCGGCGATGGAAGATTACCGGCTCGACATCATCATCGATCAAGGGCCGCAAGCGCGGAGTCTGCGGCTGCAATTGCCGAAGTTCACGCTGGTCGGAGCGACGACCCGTGCCGGAATGGTGAGCGCGCCGCTGCGTTCGCGTTTCGGGATGACGGCGCGGCTCGATTATTACACGGCGGACGAAATGCAGAAGATTATCGTGCGCAGCGCGCGCTTGTTAGGCGTTGAAATCGACGCGGCCGGCGCGACTGAGATCGCGGCGCGCGCGCGCGGGACACCGCGCACCGCAAATAATCTGCTCCGATGGGTGCGCGATTATGTTCAGGTCAAAGCGCAGGGAAAAATTACCGGGGACCTGGCCGACAAAGCGCTGGCCATGCTCGAGATCGACCGCGACGGCTTCGATCAGTGGGACAAGCGCATCATCGAAACATTGATTCACAAATTCAACGGCGGTCCGGTCGGTCTGAATTCGTTAGCGGTCGCGATCGGAGAAGAAGCCGGCACGCTCGAAGAAGTGAACGAGCCGTATTTGATTATGGAAGGCTACATCAAGCGTACGCCGCAAGGTCGCGTCGCCACCGCGAACGCTTATAAGAAGTTGGGTCTAAAACCGCCGGCGGGAATGCAGCAGGAACTCCTTTAGTCGCGGTTTCTCTATTTGTCATTCCGAGCAGAGTCGAGGAATCTCTGGATATTTCCGATCGACCAACGGCCAGACAATAGTAAGAGATGTCTCGACTTCGCTCGACATGACAAGAACCGGCGACCTTTTTCAAGAAACGTCTAAAGTCTTATCGGTCTCCGAGCTGACGCGCAGCATCCGCGGCACGCTCGAGACTAAATTCGGCGCGGTTTGGGTTCAGGGCGAAGTCTCGAATTACAAACTGCATCCGAGCGGCCACCAATACTTCACCCTGAAGGATGCGCGCGCGCAGATTGCGTGCGTGATTTTTCGAAACACCATGGCGCCGTTACGCCAACCGCTCGCCGATGGCGCGCAGGTGCAGATTTATGCAAATGTCACCGTTTTCGAAGCGCGCGGGCAATACCAGCTCAGTGTTCAAATCATTCAGCCGCGCGGGCTTGGCGTTTTGCAGGCGAAATTCGAAGCGCTGAAACGTAAACTCGAGGCCGACGGGCTTTTCGATCCGGCGCGAAAACGGGTCCTTCCAAAATTCCCAAAGCGAATCGGAATCGTCACCTCGCCGAGCGGCGCGGCGATCCGCGACATTCTAAATGTGCTCCGACGGCGCGCGCCGTGGTTGCAGATTTTAATTAGCCCTGTGCGAGTTCAGGGAACAGGCGCGGCCCAGGAAATTGCGGTCGCGATTCGGGAGCTGGCGAAACCGAACGAAAATTTCGCTGCGGTCGATCTTATTGTTGTCACGCGCGGCGGCGGAAGCATGGAGGATTTGTGGGAGTTCAACGAAGAGATCGTCGCACGCACAATTGCCGACGCGACCGTACCGATTGTTTCCGCGATCGGGCATGAGATCGATTTCACGATTTGCGATTTCGTGGCCGATTTGCGCGCGCCGACTCCGAGCGCGGCCGCGGAGTTGATCGTGCCCGACATCGTCGATCTTCGCCGGCAGATGGACGTGTCGGCGCGCGGACTTGGTCGCGAGCTGCTTAATCGCATGCGCGACGCGCAACAGCGGCTCGATCATGCCCGCGAAATTCTGCGCCGCAGCCTCGCGCATAAGATCGACAATTATCGGCGCGGACTTTCGCACGCGCTCGCCACCCTGCAGGCCCGCAGTCCGGTACGCGAGCTCATGTTGCGACGAAATCGTTTTGGCGATTTGCAACGCCGCTTCACCGAACTCCCCCTGCGCGCGTTGGAAAACGCGCGTCATCGTTTTCAGAAAATCGAGGGGATCCTGCGCGTGCTCGGACCCGAAGCGACTTTGCGCCGCGGCTACAGCATTACCAAAAACGAACGCGGCGAATTAATTCGAACAGTCACCGGAGTTCGTCCGAAACTGCGACTCAAGACGCGAGTCGCCGAGGGCGAGTTCGAATCGGAGACCCTGTAGAGGCAGCCGTGTCGGCTGCTCGGTTAGGATTCGCAGGCGGCACGCCTGCCACTACAATTTCAGTCCTACGGCTGCTTGAGCGTGTTCGACGGATCACCGGGAGTGACAGTCCCCTGCGCTTCGGCGGGCTTTTTGCCAACAGTCGATTCGAACGCAGCGGTGCCGGTTGCGCCACTGCTGGCAGCTGCGTTGTTTTTTCGCAGCACGCTTGCGTCCCCGCCTTTACGAACGACAACGAACCCCTTATCACCATATGGATTTGGCGGGGTGCCCGTGAAGGCGGTGTCGTAGGTATAATTAGAAGTGACGGCAAAGATCACGTTGGACGCATCGGCCGAAGTCAGCGGATAAACTTTAAGCCCACTGGTGCCGCTTAACGTGACCGCAATGGGTGTGGTCGTGGTTCCAGTTGCGGTGCAGCTTGCGCCTGGCGCGCTCAGGAGCTTGGGAAGATCGCTCGCTTTGAGATAATCATTTTGAACGAGCTTCTCAACGTAATCCTTCAGGGTTGTCACTCCGGAGGCGTAGTCACCCGGCCAGCCGAGGTTGGCGTCCGAATTTGCTGCGCCATCAAGCGCCATTTGGTATCCGGCCAGATACAATTGTCGGGCGTTATTCATCGTGCCGGTCATTTGACCCTTGGTCAGGGCGCTGGTGAGCGCTGGAACCGCAAACGCGGCAATGGTGGCGATGATCGCGATGACGACGAGAAGTTCGATCAACGTAAATCCGCCTTCGCCGAAGGCTACGGCGCGACGAGAGCGCGAATGCTCATGTTGTTCAAGCGTGAAACCGGCGTGATTTTTTTTGATCATATTGATCCTGTCCGCAGAAAGTCCGTTAAAAAAGTCTCCGAAATGATGGAAAGGGTCAAGCCAGATCGATAATTAGTTGAACCGATTTTTTGCGCTTTGCAGTTCAAAACAAAAACCCCGCTGCCTGACACAGACAGCGGGGTTTAGAAATAATTGCTCGCTCTTAGCGCAGCTTCCGGCGGAACCGTTGCATGCCGACGAGCAGGCTTCCACCAAGGACCATCATCGCCACGGTCGTTGGTTCAGGAACAACTGTGATCGTTCCCGAACCGGTAAACACGCCGTCGGGATTGATGGCTGTGGCGCCGTAGACACCCGCAGCTTGCGCGACTCCATCGACAGTGAGTCCCGTGACTATGTCGGTGCCGGTGTAAGTAAGATTGATGATGTCCGTGCTGACGTAACTCAGGGTCGCGGAATCGGCGATGTAATTGTTGATTGCGCCGTTTTGCAACGTCAGCGTCACAAAACCGGCGGTCAGACTGACATTGCCTGTGCCGAGAGCGCCGTCTTTGTTCGCGATAAGTATACCCGAGCTGAGGAATGTGCCGCCGTTGTAAGTATTGGCGGCGTCCAAAATCAAGGTGCCGAGGCCCGGGCCGCCCTTCGTTAATTTGAATGCGCCTCCGATGCTTCCG
>DASTJU010000233.1:0-2726 GCA_035716295.1 Chthoniobacterales bacterium
GTCTAACTTAATCAGGCGCAGTGCAGTTGTCGCGTTCGGCTCGCGGTTCAACTACCTGGTGGACGAATTGCTGAGTGCGAAGGGATTAACGACCTGTGGCATCCGAATCCAATCGGTGGTTCGGTGTACTTTCGATACTTATCTCAATTGATTTCTGGTCGATCGTCCATTTGCCGGCGCGCTTGTATATGTTGAAATCATAGTAGGTGGCTGAATCCGTTCCCGTCCTGCCGCCTGTCTGGATAGCAACTTTATCGGGCGCGACGGCTTCAATCTTCTTCACGTTGTGTGCTATGCCAGTTTCTTTGGAAATGACGCCCTTAATCTGCGCGACGTCGGACGCCGAAAGATGACTGGAGTACCGCCCGCTGACTTCTCCAGACCGCGCGCCCGAAGCAAAAAGAGCGAGCGAAACGATCGCGAGAGCGAGGGGAACACGCACCACTTCTATCCTTACAGCTGTTTCAACAGCGTCTTCCAGCGCGCCCAAGCTTCGTCGCGCGCTTTCTTGTCGCCTTCGCGAACTTGCGGATTGTTCGGCTCCCCTGAGCGCATGAAACCGTGACCGGCGCCTTTGTAAATCACCGGCTCATATTTTTTGCCGCCGGCTTTCATTAACTCTTCCGCTTTTGGAATGGTCGCGTCCACCCGCTCATCGTTCTCGGCGTAAAATCCGTAAACCGGGCACGCGACCTTCTTAGCGTCGTCGGCGTTATCGACTGCGACTCCGTAAAATGAATAGGCCGCTTTCACTTTCGGATTGGTGTGCGCGTACTCGAACGCCCATCCCCCGCCCCAGCAAAATCCGCAAACCGCGAGCGTCCCATTACACGCCGGAATTTTTGTGAGCGCATAATCGGCCGTCGCGTTGAGATCGGCTTTGACCTGTTCCTTCGGCAAAGCGGAAGTGGCTTTGCGCGCGGCGTCGAGATCTTCAAGCTTTTGGCCGCTGTGCAGATCGGGCGCAATCGCGATGACGCCGTTCTCCGCCAGCTCGTCACACAAACTTCGGACCCAATCGGTCAGGCCGAAGATTTCGGAAACGACCAGCACGACCGGCGTCTTGTTCTTCGATTCGGGGTAAACGACGAACGCTTTGATCGTGCGATCGCCCGATTTGATATCGACCCAATCCGCGTGACGAGGCGAACTGTTCAGGCGGTCGCGGCCGAAATCTTTGATTTCTTCCGCGTAAAGCGATTGAGCCAGAAGAAACGCCGCGAATATGAAAGCAAAGCGCTTCATGAAAATAAGATGTCCGTCTTCCTTGATCAGGGCCCCGGTGCCGCTGCGGTCGCCTTCTTGCAA
Organism: Chthoniobacterales bacterium; assembly: GCA_035716295.1. Classification (GTDB taxonomy): domain Bacteria; phylum Verrucomicrobiota; class Verrucomicrobiia; order Chthoniobacterales; family UBA10450; genus AV40. The sequence goes on from DASTJU010000233.1 coordinate 1,309, forward strand.
AAGATGGCATCGACGCTAAGGCCTCCGCCGCCGTAGAACATCATGAACAGGAAAACGAAGCAGTAGATCACGGCCGATTCACCATGGTTCTGGATCGGAAAGAGTCCGCCGCTTGCATGCACCATGAAGTAAGCCACGGCCATCTCGCCGCTCATGATCAAAGCCGCAAGGCGGGTCATCACCCCAAACGCGATCATAAATCCGCCGGCGAGTTCGATCCAAGCGTCCACGATCATTAACGCCCCTTCTGGCGGGCCATGCCCACCCGGAGGAAATCCAAGAATCTTCTGTCCACCGTGACAGGCGAACAGCAAGCCGATAACCAGCCGCATGATGCAGTAGACCGTATCCGCGTAGCGATTGAGAGACTTCATGGTCGCTCAGGCTGACGATGTCGATCTTAGCTGTCAAGCCAATCGCTCGGCGTAAAGGCCACAACGAATTTAGCTTCCGAGAGTCATAGACCGCCCCTACAGTCACGCCGCTTTTTTGTTGCGCTGCGGATGTTTGCCCGCGCGCCTGGTCGTTTTTGTTTTGGCTTTGCCGGTTTGCTCCAGGCTCTGTTGCAACACTTTCACGAGATCGATCACCTTCGCCGGTTTCGGCGCTTTCTTCGGCTTCTCTTCGATCACTTCCATCAGCGCCTCGCGATAATCGTCTTTATTTTCCGGCAGATCGCCACAGGTCCAAATGGCTTTGGTAGAGGTGCAACATCGTCTCGGAGTTCGGGTCGCGGGCTAGGGCCAATCCGTACATCCATTCTGCTTCGTTGTACCGGCCCATCTTGTCGTAAACAAAAGCCATATCCAAGGGATGTGTGCCGTCGAGCGGGGCAAGCGCTCGCGCGTGATCAAAGGCCTCAAGGGCCGCTTGAAGATTGTTCCGCCGCTTTTCCGGCTCATCGCTTTTTTCGGCGAGTGCTTCGAGACCGCGGCCGAGTTGGAAGAAAATGGTCGGGTTCCGTTGTTCGTATGCCAGCGCTTTGCGCGCCAATATCACAGCAGTCTCAGGCTCCTCATTTTCCAGCGATATTCGAGAACGTTCGGCAAAATATTCGCCTGGAAAAAGGCGGAGGCACCGCCAGAGAACGAATAGGCCAAAGGCAATGCCGGCGAATCGGAGAGTGATGTCAGCGCCATGAGCATCTTCATTGGAGGCGCGGGTTTCGCCCGGATAAGCCAGAAGCCCGAATGCGAACGCAACGAGAAGAGCGTTTGCCGGCAGATGCAGGTTGAAGTCGACTGCTGAGTGAACTGCATACGCGGCAACCACGGAAAGTGACCCAATTGTCAACGCTAAGCGATCGCTGAGTGGTGCGGTTCCGGCTGCCACACGGCGAGGTCCGTAGCGGGAAAACGTATTCCATCCGGCGCGCACATGTGTCGCGAGGAAAAAGCAAAAAAGCGCACCGCCAATCA
>DASTJU010000234.1:0-2804 GCA_035716295.1 Chthoniobacterales bacterium
TTTGCTGATCGGCTCCGGTCCAATCGTGATCGGGCAGGGCTGCGAATTTGATTATTCCGGCGTGCAAGCGTGCAAGGCGCTGCGCGAGGAAGGCTATCAGGTCGTGCTGGTGAACTCGAATCCGGCCACGATCATGACCGACCCGGAGTTCGCCGATCGCACCTACATCGAGCCGATCACAGCGGAAGTGATCGAAGCCATTATTGCTCGAGAAAAGCCGGACGCGCTTTTGCCAACGATGGGCGGCCAGACCGCGTTGAACGCGGCGATGGAACTTAATCGCAATGGCGCGCTGGCGCGGCACAAAGTGAAATTGATCGGCGCCAACGCGAAAGCGATCGCGAAGGGCGAAGATCGACAATTGTTCAAGGAAGCGATGCTGCGGATCGGATTGGAGGTTCCGCGCTCGGGCGTGGCTCGCTCGCTCGCGGATGCGGCGCGCATTGCAAAAGAAATCGGAACTTTTCCGCTCATCATTCGACCGGCGTTCACGCTCGGCGGCAGCGGCGGTGGTATCGCTTATAACCCGGACGAGCTGGACGACATCGCCGGGCGCGGCCTCGCCATGTCGCCGGTCAACGAAGTGTTGATCGAGGAATCGCTTGTCGGTTGGAAAGAATTCGAGATGGAGGTGATGCGCGACCGGATGGACAACTGCGTCGTTGTCTGCTCGATCGAGAATTTCGATCCGATGGGCGTGCACACCGGCGACTCCATCACCGTTGCGCCGGTGCAAACGCTGACCGACAAAGAATATCAAATGATGCGCGACGCCTCGTTCGCGGTCATTCGCGAGATCGGCGTTGAGACCGGCGGATCGAACATCCAATTCGCGGTCCATCCGGACAACGGTCGCATGGTCGTGATCGAGATGAATCCGCGGGTGTCGCGGTCAAGCGCGCTCGCATCCAAGGCGACCGGATTTCCAATCGCGAAGATCGCAGCCAAGCTCGCGGTCGGTTACACGCTCGACGAGATCAAAAACGACATCACCCGCGAAACACCGGCCTGTTTCGAGCCGACGATCGATTATTGCGTAGTCAAAGTGCCGCGGTTCACGTTTGAGAAGTTTCCCCAGGCCGATCCGACGCTGACGACGCAGATGAAAAGCGTCGGCGAGGCGATGGCGATCGGCCGGACATTTAAAGAAGCGTTGCAGAAAGCATTGCGCAGTTTGGAAATCAAACGGTTCGGACTTTGCGCCGACGGCGCGGATAAAGATGTCGATCTTGAAACGTTGCGATTGAAGCTTGCGATCCCGAACGCTGAGCGAGTCTTCTATCTCGCGCAAGCGTTCCAGAAAGGCGCATCGATTGACGAAGTATTCGAGCTGACCAAGATCGACAGATGGTTTTTGCGGAATGTGGCCGAGATCGTGGCCGAATCGCAGTGTTTGAAAACGAAAACGCTGTTGCGGAGCAAGAAACTGGGCTTCTCGGATCGACAGCTCGCTTTGGCGTTCGGCTCGAGCGAACAAAAGATTCGAGCGAAACGCATCGGTGAGAAAGTGACGCCGACGTATCGGCTGGTCGATACGTGCGCGGCGGAATTTGAGGCCTACACGCCATATTATTATTCCACTTACGGCGATGAGAATGAGCGACGCGAAAGCGGAAAGCGCAAAGTGATGATCCTGGGCGGCGGCCCGAACCGCATCGGCCAGGGAATTGAATTCGATTACTGCTGCGTGCACGCGGCCTTCGCACTGCGCGAGCTCGGGTTCGAAACGATCATGGTCAACTCAAATCCAGAAACGGTTTCGACCGACTACGACACGAGCGATAAGCTTTATTTCGAGCCGCTCACGCTCGAGGACGTTCTTAATATATATGAGCAGGAGAAACCGGAGGGCGTGGTGGTGCAGTTTGGCGGACAGACGCCGCTCAATCTGGCGGACGGCTTGAAAGCGGCCGGCGTTCCGATTTTTGGGACCCAACCGGAGAGCATTGAGATGGCGGAAGATCGAAAACTTTTCGCCGCGATGTTGGACAGGCTCGGACTGCGCCAGACTCCAAGCGGTTCGGCCGTGAGCACTGACGAAGCGGTAACGATCGCGAGCAAAATCGGTTATCCGGTATTGGTTCGGCCAAGTTTTGTTTTGGGCGGTCGCGCGATGGAGTTGGTTTACAACGAACCTGATCTTCGGCGATACATGGCGACCGCGATCGAAGTAACGCCAGATCGGCCGGTCCTGGTCGATCGTTTTTTGGAGGACGCAATCGAAGTGGATGTCGATTGCATTTCCGACGGTGAGACGACCGTGATCGGTGCGATCATGGAGCACATCGAAGAAGCCGGTATTCACAGCGGCGACAGCGCGTGCGTGATCCCGACGTTTTCGCTATCGCAGAAAGTGCTCGATGAAATTTCGTCAGCAACAAAGGCGATGGCGCGCGCGCTCAACGTGCGCGGCTTGATGAATGTGCAGTTCGCGGTCAAAGGCGAAGATGTTTACGTTCTGGAAGTGAATCCGCGCGCGTCGCGGACCGTGCCGTTCGTTAGCAAGGCAATCGGCGTGCCTCTGGCCAAGTTGGCGGCCAAGATCATGGCAGGCAACAAGTTGCGGGAACTGGGGTTCACCAAAGAAATCGTGCCAAAACATTTTTCGGTCAAAGAAGCGGTCTTTCCATTTCTGCGTTACCAGGGCATCGACATTTCGCTCGGCCCGGAAATGAAATCGACCGGCGAAGTAATGGGGATCGATGCCGACCTCGGTCTCGCCTTTGCCAAATCGCAGATGGCGGCGCCGCCGCCGCTGCCGAAAGGCGGAAACGTTTTCATCAGCGTCAAAGATGGCGATAAGG
>DASTJU010000235.1:0-5984 GCA_035716295.1 Chthoniobacterales bacterium
CGATAAAAAAAGATTCGATCAATGCGACCGACTTCGACATTCCAAAAGATTTTCAAGAAATGAAGAAGCCGCTCGGCGCTGCGCCGCCGCCAGTCGAAAGTTCGGCGGCTTCTCCATCAGCGACGCCGTAATCGCGTCGCATTCCGGCGTGTGCGCTCAACCCTGTTGCTTGCTTCCAATTCGCCGCGCCGCCGCGAGTTGCTCATGGAAGCTGGATTCGACTTCGAAATATTCGCGCCGCAGGTGACCGAAAGGTTCGATGTCGATCTAACATTGCGCGAGCTGACCGCGTTCAACGCGATGCGCAAGGCGATGGCAACGGCGCGGGCCCGGCCAAACAACGTTGTCCTCGCGGCCGACACACTCGTGACCATTGACGGTCAGGTTCTCGGAAAACCAAAAGACAAGAACGAAGCAGTGGCGATGCTGCAGCAATTGAGCGGGCGCGCTCATGAAGTTTGGACTTCTGTTTTCATCTCGCACCTGGCCGAGGCGAAATCGATAAGTTTCCACGACATCTCCCGCGTGCGCTTTCGCCGGCTCAGTCGTAATGGGATCGACAATTACCTGGCGCGCGTGAATCCCCTCGACAAAGCGGGCGCGTACGCTGCGCAGGGTTTCGGGAGCGAGATCATCGGAAAGATCGACGGCTCTTTCACCAACGTGGTCGGTCTTCCAATGGAGAAAACAATCGCCGCGCTCGCCGAATTTGAGATCACGCCGAAAATAAGGCCAGTCCGGCTCGGACCCTAAGGAGTTTCGACCAGCTCTTTCGTCGGCTCGTGTCGATGTTCTTTCTTCTCGCGCTTAAGCACGTAGTAGAGGAACCAGACGATGAAGCAGTTCGCCAAAAGGAGAATCAATGGAGCAAACGCTGGCCGGTGAAAAATCAATCGATGCCAGACATGCCTTATTTCGAGCGGGATCAGCGCCCCCGTCGCGAAGATCATTAGAAACTCGGCCCAGCGTTTTTGCATGTAAACGCCGATCCCCTCGGTAAATAGCACCGCGCAATAAAAAAGGGCCAGAATTGCAGTGGCCCGCAACGCGCCACCGGCCAGTATGTCCTGCAATTTGTTTAAGAGAAAAATCACCGCTTTGCTGTGGTGCAACAACAGTTGATCGTCCGCCCAATCTGAAATTTGATCGAGCCAAACTGGTCGGCTGTGCAAAAAGAACAACGAAAAGCCGAGCACGAAGAGGAGCACGCCTTTGAAAATCTTGAATAGGGCGATGACTTTGAGATAGCGAACGCGCTTCAGTGGCTGCAGAACGATTTTTGGCTCGTGCATTGCAAAGGGACTTCGGTTATTCGCTGACGATTGGTTGCTCCCGGCAGCAGATTTCCAGTTTGTTGCCGTCGGGATCTTCAAAGAAAAATCCGTAGTATCCCGGACTGTAATCGACGCAGACTTCCGGGCCTTCCAAATTCTTCCCGCCGATTTCGCGGACAAGCTTCGCGATTTGATCGACTCCATCGCGCGTGTCCGCCCAAAATGAAATCCGTGTTCCATTCGGTTGATGATGTCGATTTTCGGTAAATCCAAAAAACTCGGACGGTTTATCGCCGCCTGCGGAATAAAACGTTCCCCACGTTTCATCGGAGCGGTTGCAGGTGAAACCGAGCGCCGGCAGCAGCTTTCCGTAAAACTTCATCGCTCGCTGAAAATCTTTCACCCGCAAATCGATGTGATCGAAAAGTCGTGTTTTCATTTTTTTAAAAATTACCCTCACCTGCCGCTTCGCATCTTCCTCTCCCTTAGGGAGAGGATAGAGGTGAGGGAAGTTTTCGATTTTCTTTGCGAATCATCAACTTTAATCCCGACCAGATTTCATCGACCGCGCAGACTTTTATGTCCACGAACCCGAGCGGCAGTGCAATTTCCCGAACCACGTCCTCAGTCACATCAGTCGAAATTCCCGAGGATTTTTTCGGCCAGGAAACCCAGACCGTTCCGTTGTCCGATATTTTGTCGCGCAAGATCGACATCTTTCTTTGCAATTCGCTCCGGCGATTCGTGAAGAGGTGGATAAAGTTCGAACCCGGCTTCAACCGGTCGGAAAATGTTACGCCATCGGGAATTTTGCCGAGCAATCGACGATACTTCGCCGGCGCGTTGATGGTAACGACGGTCAGACCCGGTTTGATTCCGAGTTTCTGCGGTAACGGCGTTCCTGAATAGCCAGCCATCGTCAGTGCTTTACCGCCCGCTCGGCCGTTTGCAAGATGGTTGGAGAAATGCGACTAGCGAGGGAATTGTTCGCACGAAATCATATCGACAAGGTGTTTTGCGCGGTCCTCGCGCTTGCTTTGTCGACCTTTCTGTTGGCGTGCGGAAGTCGAAAGAACGCCGTTTCCGGGACGATCGAAGTGGACGAGGTGCACGTCGGTCCGCGCATGAGCGGACGCGTCCAGAAAATCTTCGCGCAGGAGGGCGACAAACTTAAAGGCGGGCAACCAATTGTCGAGTTGGATGCGGCCGAACTGACAGCGCGTCGCGATCTCGCCGTCGCTCAGATCGACAGCGCCACTCACGATGCCGAGTCGCAAGTGGCCTTGTTGGAATTCCTGCGTGACGAAGCCAAACGCCAGCAGGATCTGCTCAAGCGAAAAGTAGTTTCGCCAACTGACGCTCAGAAGGCTGCCAGTTCGGCCACATCGCAAGAAAAGATAGTCGCGGCCGCGCAGACGCGCGTCATTCAAGCGCGGGCCCAACTCGGTGATATCGACGCCCAGCTTGCCGAAATGCAAGTCAAGGCTCCGACGGATTCCGTCCTCGAAGTACTTCTTGTGAAAGTGGGCGACGTCCTGCCGGCGAACCGCGAAGTGGCGACGCTGCTTCTGCCGCAACACTTGTGGGTCCGCGTTTATGTTCCGGAACCGTGGCTCGGTTTAATTAAAATCGGAGATCAAGTCCGAGTCCGGGTCGATTCGTTTCCGGGCAAGGATTTTCCGGGCGTGGTCGAGCAGGTCAATCGCCAGGCCGAGTTCACGCCTCGCAATGTCCAGACGGTCGAGGACCGGATTCGCCAGGTGTTCGGCGTGAAGGTCCGTTTACCGAACAATGACGATCGTCTCCGCGCCGGGATGGCCGCCGATGTTTATTTTCCAAACGTTTCTCATTAGATCGACATGGAAGCGATGATCGAGTGCGAAGGGCTGACCAAACGCTTCGGCACTTTCACCGCCGTCGATCACGTTTCGTTCAAGGTCGGCAAAGGATCGATCTTTGGATTTCTTGGCCCGAACGGCTCCGGAAAATCGACCGTGATTCGAATGCTCTGCGGAATCTTGGAACCGAGCGAGGGCACGGGGCGCATCGATGGTCACGACGTCGCGCGCGATACGGAATCGATCAAAGACATCATCGGCTACATGTCGCAAAAATTTTCGCTCTATGACGAGTTGACGGTCGATGAAAACTTAATCTTCTCCGGAAAGCTTTATGGATTGCACGGGCGCGAGCTGATCAAACGCCGGGATGAGTTGATCGCGATCACGCATTTGGAGCCGTACATCAACCGGCGCGCGGCATTGCTTTCAGGCGGCTGGCGACAACGACTCGCGATGGCGTGCTCGCTTATGCACAAGCCGACCGTTTTGTTTCTGGACGAACCGACCGCCGGCATCGATCCCGTCGCGCGCCGTGAACTATGGGATTTGCTTTTCGAATTCACCGCGAACGGCATGACGCTGTTCGTGACGACGCACTACATGGACGAAGCCGAGCGCTGCGATCACGTCGGTTACATTTACATGTCAAAGCTAATCGTTTGCGGCGAGCCGGATGAATTGAAGAAGATGCCCGAAGTCAATCCACCCGGGACGCGGCGACTCGACGTGACCTGCGACCACGTCACCAAAGCGCTCCAGGCGATGCGTCAAATGCAAGGCGTCCGGAGCGCGACCGTGTTCGGTCAATCGATGCATCTCCTGGTCGATGAAAATGTGCGGCGCGACCAGATCGACGAAAAATTGCGCAGCGTCGGCATCGGCCACACCGAAATCCATGAGATCGGTCCGTCGCTCGAAGATGTTTTCGTTACCCTGAGCGCGAAATACGCGGCCGAGGAGCCGAAGGAGAAGGCGGCATGAAACGAAGACCATTCCGCGGGCTCGGCGCAATTTTGTTCAAGGAATTCATAATCGTTTGGCGCGATCCGATGACGTTGTTCTTTATGTTCTTCCCGCCGCTGGTGGAAATGATCGCGTTTGGTTACGCGCTCGACACCGACGTGAAGCACATGGCGCTTGTGATTCTTAATGAAGATCGCACGGTCGAAAGCCGGCAGTTCATCGACCGGTTCGTGAACACGGAAACATTTCGCGTTGTCGGCGAAGTGCAGAGCATTGAGGAGATGACGAGCCAGATTCGCAGCGGTCATGCTTACGCGGGGCTGCAAATTCCACCGAAATTCACCCAGAACATCCGCGCCGGTTATTCGGCACAGGCGCAATTGCTCGTCGACGGTTCGAATTCGACCACCGCACTGCAGGCGCTCAACACCGCGCTTTCAGTTGGGCTTACCCAATCAATTGAATCGCTTTTGCGCGCCACTGGCCGCCACACCGTGCCGATCGATATTCGCCCGCAAATGCTTTACAACCCGGCGATGAAGAGCCCGAACTTTTACATTCCGGGCGTGATCGGCATCGTGCTGCAAATCGGAACGACATTCGCGACCGCAATGGCGGTGGTACGCGAACGGGAAAAGGGAACATTGGAGACGTTGCTCGTCAGTCCGTTAAGCCGCTGGGGGCTGATGCTTGGCAAGCTCGTGCCTTATCTCTGCATCGGCATGACCATGGCGACGATTCTTTTTCTGATCATGCGTTTCCTGTTCGGCGTTCCGATCGCCGGAAACGTCCTAGCCATGATGTTCGCCACGCTCGTTTACGTGTTCGCCTTGCTCAGTCTCGGGTTGCTTGTGGCCACCAAGGCCGAGAATCAGATGCAAGCGCTGCAAATGTCGATGGTGTTCATGTTGCCGAGCGTTTTCTTTTCCGGCTTTGTCTTTCCGCGCGAAACCATGCCCTGGATTTTCAAAGCGCTCGGCGCGCTTTTACCTGCGACTTATTTCATCTCACTCGCGCGCGCGATCATTCTCCGCGGCGCGAATTTCTTCGAATACTGGCCGCACCTGCTCATCCTGATCGGGATGTCGATCTTCCTCTTCGCTTTTTGCGCGCTCCTCTTCCGCAAAAAGATCGGTTGATCAGTCGTTCGAGTCTTTGAGCATCGATTTGATTTGGTCGCGCAGCTCGAGCGAGTTTTGATGACCGTGCGCCGACATTGCGTGCTGCACTGCGGCATCGAGCACTTCTTGTTCGGTGCCCGACATTTTTAGGCTGCAATTCTTTTCGCTCGGATAATCCCGGCAATCGATCGATTTACGTTGAGCCATAATCTCTTAGCTCTTTTTCAGTTCGGCCAAATCTTTCAAAACCTGATCGCTGTGCTCCGCGGGTTTCACCTCGGTGTAAACCTTGGCGATTTTTCCTTCCGGATTAATCAGGAAGGTGTTTCGCGCCGCCATCGTCGCGCCTTTGTAATCCATCGTTGATCCGTACTGCGCCGAAACTTTTCCGCCCGGATCGGCCAGCAATTTGAAGGTGAGCCCTTCCTTGGAACAAAACTCCTTGTGCGAATCCGCACTGTCCACGCTCACACCCAGAATGACCGCACCGGTTTTTGTGTACTGATTGAGATCGCGTTGGAAATTTTTCGCCTCGATCGTGCAACCGCTGGTCATGTCTTTAGGATAGAAATAGAGGACGACCCATTTGCCTTTGAAATCCTTCAGGCTGACCTGCGACCCATCACTGGTCGACAAGCTAAAATCGGGCGCTGCTGTGCCGGTCGCGGGTTGAGTTGGCGTATCTGCGCCTTGCATAAGCGCCAATGTAGCGAAGCCGACGATTGCTGACAGGAGTGATTTTTTCATTTTTGTTTCTTAATTGGGGCTGGAAACGTAACTGGGAA
>DASTJU010000236.1:0-5842 GCA_035716295.1 Chthoniobacterales bacterium
TCCACCAAAACATATTCTCGGAACATTCGACGAAGCGCTCAGTTCGTTACGCAACAACGTGCTGATGATGGCGGGCCTGGCCGAGCGCACGCTCGATCGCGCGGTCAAAGGATTGCTGCAGCGAGACGATAATCTTTGCACCACCGCAATCGCCGATGACGAAGAGATCGACCAACTGGAAAAGCAAATCGACAAGGACGGCGTTGACGTGCTGCTACGATTTCAACCGGTCGCCTCCGATCTCCGTCGGGTAGTGGCCGCGATGAAACTTTCGCCCAACATCGAGCGCATTGCCGATCAGGCCACGAATATTGCTCGGCGCGCGCGAAAACTGAACCGGCATCCGCCGCTTCCAGAAGTCGAAATCATTGTTCCGATCCAGGCCCACGCCATGGCAATGTTCAAGGACAGCATCGATGCGTTTACCCGCGAAGATGTCGATCTTGGCCGTGCGGTCGTCGCCAATGACAAGGAGCTCGACTACATGAACAAAATGGCCAACCGCCGTCTGACCGAACGCATGGCGCAGGATCCGAAGCAGCTGCGTGGTTATCTGAACTTGATTTTTGTTTCTCGTTGTCTGGAACGCGTCGGCGATCACGCTACCAACATTGCGGAGGACGCCGTTTACGCGGCCGCGGCCGAAGACATCCGACATCAAACCGCCGCCGCGGCGACATAACGGATCGCGCCTTGTTATGCGCGGTCGATTGTCGATCTTGTAAGCATGGCGCAGGCGCAATCCAGGGTCGAAACGGAGGAAAGCGCTGTGGTCGCGCCCGCGCCCGCTGAGCAAACTGCACACGAGCGTTTCGGCGATCCGAAGAATTTCATCAACCGCGAGCTAAGCTGGCTCGAATTCAATCGTCGCGTTCTCGAGGAAGCGCAGGACCCGACCCAGCCGCTGATCGAGCGGGTGAAATTTCTTTACATCTTCAGCTCGAACCTGGACGAATTCTTCGAGATCCGCGTCGCCGGAATCAAACAACAAATCGAGAGCGAAACAAGCGATGTCGCAGCGGACGGCTTGAGCCCGACTGAGACGTTTAATCAAATTCAACGCCTCGCCCACGAGCTGGTCGCGACGGAATATGAGCTTTGGAATACGGAACTGCTGCCTCAGCTGGCCAAAAACGGGATCCGGGTCCGCAATGTTTCGGAGCTGAACGCCAAACGCGCCGCCTGGGCGCGCAAATATTTTCAGGAAGAAGTCTTTCCGATGCTGACGCCGTTGGCAGTGGACGCGAGTCATCCGTTCCCTGACCTCCTGAACAAGAGCCATAATTTGTTGGTGCGGGCGAAGGCGCAGCGCGGGGGAGAACCCTTACTCGCGATTGTGCAGGTGCCGCGCGTTGCTCCGCGGTTGATTTTGATGCCGCGTGGCAAAGGCGAAGACGAACCGTGGGAATACATCTACCTCGCTTCGCTGATCAAACAGCACATTGTCGAATTGTTTCCGGGTTTGATTCTCGACGCAGTCCACGCCTTTCGCGTCACCCGCAACAGCGACCTCTACATTGACGAGGAAGAAGCGGAAAATCTACTCCGAACCATCGAGCACGAATTGCGGCGATCCAGCCGCGGTGACGCCGTTCGTTTGGAAGTGGAGGCCGATTGCCCAAAAGATTTCATCGAGCTGTTGACTGGCTTTTTCGATTTGACCGAAGCCGACGTCTATAAATTGGATGGCCCGCTTTCGATGACGCACCTGACACCGTTGATTTCGAATGACGCATTTGCGAATTTGAAAGACCGACCGTTTCAGCCGGGACGCGATCCCGCGTTGCCCCCGCACGCAGACATGTTTGAGGTGCTGCGTAATCAGGACGTGCTCCTGCATCATCCCTACGACGGCTTTGAACCGGTTGTCGATCTGGTCGAAGAAGCTGCGCGCGATCCGCAAGTCCTCGCGCTTAAGATCACGCTTTATCGCACCAGCGGTGATTCCCCAATCGTCGAAGCACTGATTGAAGCGGCTAACGCCGGCAAACAGGTGACGGCAATCGTGGAATTGCGCGCTCGTTTCGATGAAGCGGCCAATATTCAATGGGCACGGCGGCTCGAGGAAGCCGGCGCGCACGTCATTTATGGCGTGGTCGGACTAAAAACGCATTGCAAAGCGTTGCTCATCGTCCGACGCGATGCCGACCGGCTCCGGCGCTACGTGCATCTGGGGACTGGGAATTATCACCAACGGACGGCGCGCACTTACACTGACTTTGGCTTGTTGAGCAGCAATTCGGAGCTGACTGAAGAAGTAGCAACTGTTTTCAACACCCTGACCGGCCTGGCCAGTTATCCCGGCTTGAAAAAACTCATGGTCGCGCCGTTCGACATGAAAAAGCGTCTAATCGCCTTGATCGAACGCGAGCGCGATCATGCCCGAGCCGGCAAGCCGGCGCGAATAATCGCCAAACTTAATTCCTTGGTCGATCAGGAGATCATCGAGAAACTCTATGAAGCCTCCGCTACCGAAGTGACGGTCGATTTGATCGTCCGCGGCATTTGCTGCCTGCGTCCGAAGACCCCGAGGCTGAGCGATTACATTCGGGTGATCAGCATTGTCGGCCGTTTTCTCGAGCACAGCCGGATCTACTACTTTGAGAACGCGGGCAAGCCCGAGCTGTTTCTTTCCAGCGCCGATTGGATGCCGCGAAATTTCCTGCGCCGGGTCGAAGTCGCCTTTCCAGTCGAGACTCCGCCGCTGCGCGATCATATCATAAATGAAGTGCTTCCCCGATTCCTGAACGACCGTGTTAAAGCGCGCGAGTTACAGCCGGACGGAAGTTATCGCCGTTTGAAACCGGAGGGCCCGGAACCTCGTTCGCAGGCGCAATGGCATTTCCGCGAAGTTACCCGCGAGCGGGCGAAGAAACTTGGTCGCAAGAAGTCTCCGCCGGCTGATAAATTGATCCCACTTACGGTTGCGCCGCCTCCGCCGCAGCAACCGAAGGAATCATGAAAAAAAAGATCCTGGTCATCGATATCGGCGGCACGCACGTGAAACTGATGATTTCGCGCGCGAAGAAACGAAAATTTAAATCGGGACCAAAAATGACACCGCGCGAAATTGTCAAGCAAATCAAAGCGGAGGTTGAGGGTTGGAAATACGATACGATCGCGATTGGATTTCCCGCGCCAGTGCGGGACGGCCGAATTCTCGACGAGCCGAAACATCTCGGTAAGGGATGGGTCCGGTTCAACTTCGAGAAAGCGCTCGGCAAACCGGTTCGGGTTGTGAATGACGCGGCTTTGCAAGCGCTCGGCAGTTATCGTGGCGGGCGGATGTTGTTTCTCGGATTGGGCACCGGCCTCGGCTCGACCCTTGTCCTTCGTGACATGGTTTTTCCGCTCGAGTTGGGGGATCTGCCCTATTGCGACGACCGAATTATCGAAGATTTTTTGGGCAAGCCCGGAATCGCCGAGCTCGGCGAAAAAGAATGGGAACGCATAGTGATGGGGGCGGTCGCTCAACTGAAAAAGTCATTTATCGCCGATTACGTCGTTCTAGGCGGCGGTAGCACTAAGAAACTGAGCGAGCTACCGGAAGGCGCTGAACAAGGACATAACCGCAATGCGTATCTGGGTGGCATCCGGCTATGGCAAACAGATCCGCGCACGCGCCGGCCGAAATGGCGGATTTTCTGAAGAAAATCAAGAGGGAGTAGACGGGCTAGATCGACATGCTGATTTATTTTCTGAGACACGGCGAAGCTGATTGGCCGGATTGGGAGAAACCAGATGACGAGCGGCCGCTGACCAAGCGCGGCAAAAAGGAGATGCACGAAGTGGCGACATTTCTGAAACGCGTCAAAGCACGGCCGGACCTGATCGTGACCAGCCCGTTGGCGCGAGCATCACAGACCGCGGAGATTGCGGCTGAACATCTGAAAATGAAGTGCCGCGAAGACAAACTGCTCGCGAAAGGCTTCGGGCGGCACGAACTCGAACGCTTGCTGAAAAAATATCCCGAGGAGAGCCTGATGATTGTCGGTCACGAGCCCGATTTTACTCATACGATTTCGCAATTGACCGGCGCTGCGCTCAAGCTTTCCAAGGCCGGTGTCGCTTTAGTGGAACTTGATCGTTCCTGGAGAAATGGCCGCTTGCTCTGGCTGTTCCCGCCGAAGATCGCCAAGAAATAGATACGCCGGCTACTTGACCAGCGCTTCAGCCAACGAAGGCGCGGTCTCGTTCTCCCAATCCTTCAACCAGCCTGCGACCCGGGCGCCAAAATCGCGCGGACGCTCTGCGAAGAAATGTTCAGCCAATTCCGCGGCGCCGCGCTGCAAGTCCTCCTGACTTACTTCAATAACTGCCAGGAGTTTGTGCCCCTCGCGCTCCCATTCTGATTTTTGGTCGCCGCCACGAAGCCGATCCCCTAGAAAACTCAAATCGTGCGCACGCCCGAGCAGACTGCCTAACGGACGCAGGTCGTCGCTGAGATTCTTGAGTACCACCGGATTGATCGGCCGCAAGATGCGCAGTTCGTACCAGAGTCGCTTTGCCCTGGTGCGGAACCGGTGAAAATTTTCGACGGTGGGTGTCGCTTCCGCGCATGCGAGAGCTTTTCTTGCGCCTTTGTAGGTCCTTTGCACGGCGCAGCGAAGTTGCTTGCAATTAAATTGGTCGAGCGGCCAGCAGTCGATGTTGGCCTGGGCGCGTTCCAGCAACGGGACCGCCTGGGTTTGCCATTCGGCAAACGCAGCCATGAAATTCTCCAATTCCAACATCAGCATGCTCTCAAGCTTCGCGTAAGCGCCACGGCCGCGCCGTTGGGTAATTTCTTGAAGTTGTCGCACGGTTTGCAACCGCACCTCGGCATCGCGGATCTCTGATGTGAGCCGTCCCACATCGCGCAGACAACGATCTTGTTCCCGGAATAAACCATGTCCGATTTCCTTGCGGACCAGGCGCAGAGCTGCCCGCGCTTTCTTCAAATGTTTGCGCACTTCGTGGACCGGCGTATCGCTGGTCTTCTTCTCGCCGGTCGTGATCGCAATCGCGGCTTCGATTTGTTTGCGACAAATCCGGCGCAGATTATCGCCGAGCGTCTGACCATGTCGCAATTCGTAGCTCATTTTTATTCGCGGGCCAGTCTTACATTGCTGTAACGCTTTTCACCGGTGATTTCACGTCCAAACCAACGCGGCGGTTTAAATCGGCGGCAGCTTGCGTGGTTTGGAAATTCCACTTCCGCCACCACCAAACCATGGTTGCGACCGTGGTAGATGTCGACTTCGATCTTGAGATTTTTCCACGGGATTTCGTAACGGGTCTTACGCAATCGGCGACCGCGCGTCGCCGGCCACAACATCGCGAATTGTTTCGGGCTTAGCCGGATTTCGCGCTCTTCGCGTGAGGACCCGCGGCCGACCTTGAATGTGAGAGAAGCGGCTTTGCCTCTTTTCCGCAAGCGAACATGTCGGCCGCGAGGTTCGTTCGCGAGATAACCTTGCCCAATCGGAGAATGGCGCGAACGCAGAATCTCGACCGGCAGTCGCTTGATCAAAAATTTGCGCTCAATCTCACGAGTTGTTTTATGTTTCATTCCGTTTTGAGATAGTGCCAATCTTATTTGAGTGAAAAGAATCGCGCTTGCAATCACCACGACATTTTTCTTTGGCGGCTGCGGGTGGTTCGGTACGCCTGAGGCTTACAAATCGGAATCTGGCCGGACAACTTTCCGGGCGGCGAACGAAAGGCCGAGCGAGCAATCGGAAGTCGCGCCCGCGCCGCAGAAAATCCCAGGTGAATCGCGATAGCAATCCGATGGCCTCGAAATCGCCGACCGTATACATAATATTATGAACACCAGCACCCACCAAGCCGATCCTCAACC